>JAGWXC010000238.1 GCA_018970045.1 Planctomycetota bacterium
AACCGCGCCGACAGCCTGAAGATGATGCGGCAGGTGATGGAGGCCTATCCCGAGCTCGAGGCCTGCTACTTCATGTACGAGCCCAACGGCGACGGCAACGACGCCGCCGCGCTCGCGGCCCAGCGCCGCGGCTCCGCAGGCGCGCTTCCGGCCGCAGCCATCGACGCGAACGGTCGATTCAACCCGTATCTGTACCGCGACAACGCCCGTGGCCGGGAGATCGCGCTGAAGCCGGGCATCGACGACGACAAGAACCAGTACTACCAGGGACCCAAGCAGCGCTTCGCCCGCAGCCGCACACGCGACGTGGAGCTGACCGAGCCCTACAGCTACGAGGGCGTGTACATGACCGAGTGCACGCAGGCGCTGGTCGTCGACGGGCGCTTCGCCGGCATCGTGGGCATCGATCGCGGCCTTGACCTGCTGATCAAGCGCATCCAGGCGATCGCCACCCGCGACGGACTGAACATCATGCTGCTCACGGGCAAGGGCCGGTTCATCGCCGCGGCGATCGGCGAGCCGGACGCGGACGCCGCGCTGATGCGCGCGTATGCGAACACCTCGGCGCAGAACCTCGACAAGACGCCGTGGGCAAGCACGCTGCCAGATCTCCTGCAGGGAGCGCAGGACTTCGAGTCCGGGCATCTGCGCAATCCGGTCACCGGCGAAACCACCCTGCATGTGCGCAATCGCGTCGCGGTCGGTGGCTGGGAAGTGGTCGTGGAGGTGCCGAATCAGCGCCTGAGCAGCCAGGTGAACAGCGCGGCCCTCACCAACATCGTCGTCGGACTTGCGGGCGCCGCGTTGATGGCGGCGCTGCTCGTGCGCATGGCGAACAAGCTGGCCCATCGCATCGGCGAGGCGGCCGCGGCGGCACGTGACGTGGCCGATGGCGACCTGACCCGCGTGTACCCGGTGCGCAGCGCGGATGAAGCCGGCCAGCTGATGGGCAGCATGAACGACATGACGGCGCGACTCAACGGTCTGGTGTCGCAGGTGCGCGGCGTCACGCTCAGCATCACCGGCACCGCCACCGAGATGGCGGGCAGCAGCCGCCAGCAGGAGGAGGTGGCGCAGGGCTTCGGCGCCAGCAGCGCCGAGATTGCGGCGGCGGTTCGCCAGATCACCACCACCGGCGCCGAGCTGGTGCGCAAGATGGAGCAGCTGTCGGCCGCGGCAAGCGAGTCGGCGCAGCACGCCGCGCAGGGCCGCGAGGGCCTGCAGGCGATGGGTCAGACGATGCAGCAGCTGGCGGCGGCCACGGGCAACGTGGCGGAGCGCCTTGCGGCGATCAACGAGAAGGCAAGCAGCATCAACGCGATCGTGGACACGATCACGAAGGTGGCGGACCAGACGAACCTGCTCAGCGTGAACGCGGCGATCGAGGCGGAGAAGGCTGGCGAGAGCGGGCGCGGCTTCCTGGTGGTGGCGCGCGAGATCCGTCGTCTGGCGGACCAGACGGCGGCGGCGACGCTGGACATCGAGACCACGGTGCGTCAGATGCAGAGCGCGGTGAGCGGTGGCGTGATGGAGATGGACCGCTTCAGCGATCAGGTGCGTCGGGGCGTTGAGAACGTGGGCGACGTGGGCCAGCGCCTGACGCAGGTGATCGACCGCGTGGGCAGCGTGGAGAGCCGGTTCGGCGAGGTGACCGAAGGCATGCAGAGCCAGGTGCAGGGCGCGGACCAGATCCGTCAGGCCATGGACGCGCTTGCACAGAACGCCAGCCGTGCGCGCGAAGCCACGGGCGAGTTCGCGCTCGCGGCCAGCACGCTGCAGGAATCCCTCACGCAACTGCGTGCAGCCGTCAACCTGTTCCGGTTGCGCGAAGGGACCTGACCGATCGCGAATGGCTATCTTTGCGGGATGAGCTTCCAGAATTTCCGCAAGGGTCTGCTTGGGCAGTTCGTGTTCTTCGGCGTGCTGCCCAGCGTGGTCGTGGTGGTGGCCATTATCGGCACGACGGCCTATCGCAGCGTGCACTCGCTGCGCGAATCAGCGCGGGATCTGGCGAGTGCCGAAGCGTCGCTTCTGGCCAACAGCATCGAGGGACGCAATCAGCGCGCCATGGGCGTGGCCAATGCCATGCACTCGGCCATTGACAGCGGCTTGACCGAGCGTGCCGCCATCATCGATTTCATGCGGCAGATTTTGGAAGCCAACGACGGTTACGCCCTGTTCGTCGCCTTCGACGCCAATGCCGATGGTCGCGATGCCGCATCGCTGGCGGCGGCGAAGCAGGGGGCGCTGCCTGCCGAGGCCATGGATGCCACGGGGCGATTCCTGCCCCGCGTGGAGCGTGATGCAACACCGGCCCATGCCATGCAGGTGCGAACGGTGCAGAACATCGAGTCCACCGAGGGATACCGTCTCGCGAAGCAGAAGTTCACGTCGGATGGCGGTCATCTGCAGTGTCTGGTGTCCGAGCCCTACGTGCGCGACGGACGTCTCTTCACGGACATCGTGGAACCGTGCGTGCTGAACGGCCGCTTTGTCGGCGTGGTGGGCGTGGCCCGCAACATGGAGATCGGTCGGCAGCAGGTGAAGGAGCTCGCAGAGCGCACCGGTCTGAACGTGATGCTGATCAGCGACGAGGACAATTTCATCGCGGCCAGCGACGGCGACGCCGAGGCCGATGAGCGCGCGCGCGCCATCTACGAGAAGCTGCCGGGTCAGCATCTGGACAAGACGGAGTGGGCCGCTTCGCTGCGTCCGCTGCTGGCGAAGTCCGGTGACATGGTGGAGGGAACGTCCGTGAATCCCCTGACCCACGACGAGAACATCCATGCATTGGCGCTGGTGCCATCGGGCGGGTGGCGCGTCATCGTGGAAGTGCCTCGTTCGCGCCTGATGCGCATCATCTGGGACGACCTTCGCATCGACCTGATCGTGGGTGGCGTGGGCGTGGCCCTGATGGCCGTCCTCATCCTGCGCATCGCCAACATGATCGTGTCGCGCGTGCGCATGGTCACGGTCAGCATCACCAGCACCGCCACCGAGATGGCGGGCAGCAGCCGCCAGCAGGAGGAGGTGGCGCAGGGCTTCGGCGCCAGCAGCGCCGAGAT
>JAGWXC010000239.1 GCA_018970045.1 Planctomycetota bacterium
CCGCCGCCCCACCCGAACGCCCCACGGTCGAGCCGCACGAACTCGAACCGGGCCTTCGGCGGGTCGGCCCACCAGAAATCGACGGATGCCTCGCACCCAGGCACTCCGCGCGGCGCCTGCACGCCCGGCGCCGCAGCGCACGAGGCCATCGCCATCGCCAGCGACGCCATCACGGCTCGTCGACCACGCAACGCCAGGATGGGCAACCATCGATCCGATCCACGCATGCCTGCACCGGCCCCCGACGCGTTCATGGCGTCGTCAGCGCGGCGTTCCCGCGCATGGTCGCGTAGGGATCGGCACCGAAGTCGTAGCGCATCGGCAGGTCACGATCCGCCGGCAAGTCATCCATCCAGCACGCCGACGCCAGCGTGCGCACGAGCGTGGCCACTTCGTTGGGCTGCTGCCGGGCTGCGGCATCGAGCCGGGTCACTGACCACGTGCCACGCTGATCGTGCGTCATCCAGACAATGATCGTCACGTCGCCCGGGGTCGGCCGCACCGACGTGATCCACGGCATGTCGCTGCCCGGTGCACCGGGCGGGAACGGCGGCTGCGCATCCATCACGGCTTCGAAGCGATCCCAGATCGGCTTGAGCTGCGTGGGTGTGAGCACGCGCACGCGCGGCGGGCGGTCTCGAATCGTCAGCCCGCCACCGGCCTGGCCATGCAGCGCACCATCCGGGAAGAGCGTGTAGCGGGCCGGCTGGAACTGCGCGCGATCATCGCCCTTCACGCCCTCGTCCACGAGCACCGTGATGTCGATGGTGGGTTCGGACTGGTCCTTGACCTGGTCGCTCGATGCGCATGCCCCAAGCAAGGTCGCCAGAAGCAGCACGGCCGATCGACGGAGGACGAGCATGCGCGGGAAGGTAGCACGGCGCTCGCACCCCCGCCGCCATCCGACCCTTGCGCTACCTTGCGACCCATGCGCACGAGCGTCCGCTGGCTCAACGATTACCTCGACCGACCGGTGACTCCTGACGAGGCCGCCGACGCGTTCACCCGGGTCGGTTTCCCCGTCGAGCACCGTGAGTCGACCGACGATGGCGATGTGGTGCTCGAGGTCGAGCTCACGAGCAACCGTGGCGATTGCCTGAGCCACCTCAACCTGGCGCGCGAGCTCGCCGCCATGACCGGTCGATCGGTCAAGGAGCCCACCTTCGCGCGCATCCCGGATGGCGCGGGTCCGGTGCCGATCACGAACCACGACCACGAGGCCTGCCCGCTCTACACCGCGCGCGTGATCCGCGACGTGAGCGTGCGGCCGAGCCCCGAGTGGATGCAGCAGCGCCTGCGCGCGATCGGCCAGATTCCCCGCAACATCCTCGTCGATGCCACCAACTACGTGCTCTTCGAGTACGGGCAGCCCACGCACGTCTTCGACCTGTCGCGGCTGGCTGGCCCCGCGATCCATGTACGCCCGGCCAAGGACGGCGAATCGCTCCTGCCCATCGGCGAAGGCGCCAAGCCGCTTGCCCTGCGCACGGGTGATCTGGTCATCGCCGATACCGCGGTGCCCGCGGCGATCGCCGGCGTCAAGGGCGGCGCGCCGAGCGCGGTGAGCGAGCGCACGACGGACGTCCTCATCGAGGCGGCGACCTTTGCGCAGAAGTCCGTGCGATCGTCAAGCCGCGGGCTCAAGGTGGCGAGCGACAGCTCGTACCGCTTCGAGCGCGGCGTGGCCCCGGCCGATGTCGATGCCGCAGCCGACCGGCTCGTGGCACTCATCCTCGAGCACGCTGGCGGCCGCCTCGATGGCGGCCGCGTGGCGGCTGGTCCGTCGCTCCCCGCGCCGCGCGCGGTGCAGGTGCGCGTCGAGCGCGCGCAACGCGTCCTGGGCTACCCGCTCCCGGCCGACGAGATGCTCACCACGCTGCTCACGCTCGGCTTCGCGCCATCGCTCGCTGGCGGCACGATCACCTGCACGGTGCCGCCCCGGCGCCTCGACATCGAACGCGAGATCGACCTGATCGAGGAACTCGCGCGCCTGCACGGCATGGACCGCGTGCCGATGCTCGACACGATCCAGGTGCGCGTCGCGGCACCGCAGCCGCACGTCGAAGGCATGCGCGAAGCGCGCCGCACGCTGGTCGGCCTAGGTTTCGTCGAGACGGTCACGCACACGCTCGTCTCGGAGCGCGCCGCCCAGCCGTTCACGCATGCCGGCACCACGCCGCTGCGCGTGAGCGACGAGCGCGCCGGCGACCCCATCCTGCGGCCCTCGCTGCTGTCGAGCCTGATGGCCACGGCGCGCCTCAACGCCGACCGCGGCACGCCGTCGATCCGGCTCATGGAAGCCGCCAACGTCTTTGACCTGCAAGGCGCTGAACTGCGCGAGCGATCGTCGCTGGGGCTCTTGATCACCGACACGCCCGATGCCGATGCTGCCATGCGCACCATGCGAGGCTGCGTCGAGCGGCTGTTGCGCGCGGTGCTCGGCGCACACGCGGCCGTCGATGTCGTGCCGATCACCGGTGCGGCCGGCCTGGCGCCTGCCGCGCTCGTGCGCGCCCGCGGCCACGACGCGGGCACGATCGGCCTGCTCTCGACCGATGCCCTCAAGGCCTTCGGCCTCGATGGACCGATCGCCGGCGCGGAACTCTTCATCAAGCCGCTGCTGACCCAGTGGCCACCCGACACCACGGTCCGCGCACTGCCAAGCTTCCCCTCGATCGATCGCGACGTCAGCGCGATCGTCGCCGACGGCGTGCCGTGGTCCTCGATCGAGGGGCTCGTGCGCGATCTTGCACTCGAACACTTCGAGTCAGTGGCCTTCGTCGGCACCTACCGCGGCAAGCAGGTCGGCGAGGGGCGCAAGAGCGTGACCATGCGACTCACCTTCCGCAGCGGCGCCGGCACGCTGCGCCGCGAAGACGCCGATCCGCAGGTCGCGCGTGTGATCAGTGCGTTGCAGAGCGGCGTGGGCGCCGAGGTTCGGTCGTGAGCTCGTCGCGCGCCCCCCTGGCCTCGCTCACGCTCGGTGGCTACCTGCACGACCTTGCCGCCAAGCAGCCGGTGCCGGGCGGCGGCGCCGCGTCCGCGGTCGCGCTCGCCCAC
>JAGWXC010000240.1 GCA_018970045.1 Planctomycetota bacterium
AACTCGGCCTCTTCGTGGTTGTACCCGGTGGATTCGTTGAACTGGCTCATGCTTGGCTCCTGCGCTGTGCGCGCTTGGGAAGGTACCGCCGTATGGGGCCGCCGCGCTTGAGGTTTCAGCCTCCATCATCGCCGAAAGCCCTGGAGCTTCGCCATGCCGAATCCCGGAGTCTTTCGCCGACGAATCCGCCAACGGAGTACCGTGACCCCATGATGCACCGCCTGCTCGCCGTCCTCGCCCTCCTGCTGTGCACCGCATGCGGGGACACGCCGTCGAGCGCGCCCGGATCCAAGCCGCTGCGCGTGCAGCTCGACTGGGTCCCCGAGCCCGAGTTCGGCGGTCTCTATGCCGCGCAGCAGGATGGGCTCTTCGCGGCCGCCGGCCTCGAGGTCGAGATCATCAAGGGCGGCGCCGGCACGCCCACGCCCCAGCTCACCGCCGACGGCGTCTGCGACATCGGCCTGATGAGCGCCGACCAATTGCTGCAGCTGCGCGCACGCGATGGCGCGCTCGTGGGCTTCTATGCCACCTTCATCGAGACCCCCTATGCGTTGATGGCGCACGACGCCAACCCTGCGCAGAGTCTTGAACAGCTCTGGACCGGCGGCGGCACGATCGCCGTCGAGCCGGGGCTCCCATACGTGCGGCTCCTGCAGGCGAAGTATGGGCAGGACAAGGCCAAGTTCGTGACCTACAACGGGTCGCTCTCGCTCTTCGAATCGGATCCGATGGCCGCCACGCAGTGCTTCGCCACGGCCGAGCCGGTGACGATGAAGCTCAAGGGCGTCGCCTGCAAGAGCTTCAGCCTTCGCGAGATCTACAACCCCTACGTCGCGGTCTACGCCACCACCGAATCCACGCTCGCCTCGCGCGAAGCCGACCTGCGCGCCTTCGTGGGTGCGCTCAAGGAAGGCTGGGCTCGGTATCTGGCCGAGCCATCCAAGTACAACCCCGCGATCGCGGCCATGAATCCCAGCATGAGCCTCGAGGCGATGAACACCGCAGCCGAACTCGAGCGCCCGCTCATCGCGCCCGGCGGCAACGAATCGCTCGGTCGCATGGATGCCGCGCGCTGGCAAGCCGTGCTCGACGCCCTCATCGAGACCAAGCAGCTCTCGAAGCCGCAGGACGTGAGCGCCGCGTTCCGCAACCTCGAGCCCGCGGCACCTACCGCGTCGATGCCCGGGCCATGATCGCGCGGCAACGCTGACTGCCCCAAGCTCGATGCAGTGATCGGTCGTCAGATCGAGACATCCTGCCACCCGTGATCGCTCCGCAGCGCCAGCGAGCACCCAAGCGACCCGAGGCGCTCGCTCACTGCCGCACCTTCGGCATCCGCGGCGGCACGCGCGAGACGATCCAGCAGCGGTGGCTCCATTTGTCCTTGAAGTCCTCGCTCGTCGTGCGCACGGTCACCTCGAGCGCGTGCAGACCGGCAGGCACCTGCGCCGCGTCAAGCTCAAAGCGCTTGGAATTCGTGCTGAACCAGAGTTCGCCATCGGGTGCAAGCCAGGGCTCGATCAGCCGGAAGAGCTCCGGCCAGTCGCGGTCCACGCTGAAGGAATCCACCTGCATGCGCTTGCTGTTGCTGAAGGTTGGCGGATCACACACGATCAGGTCGAATCGCTCGCCGGTGGGCCGCGCCAGGAACTGGAGGCAGTCCTCGTGGGCCAAGCCATGGGCCGTGCCGACCTCGAAGCCGTTCAGCCGCAGGTTGCGGGCCGTCCAGTCCTGGTAGGTGCGGCTCATGTCGACCGTGAGCGTTCGCGATGCACCCCCAGCTGCCGCGTAGCAGCTGAACGACCCGGTGTAGGCGAACAGGTTCAGCAGCGACTTGCCCGACGCTCGCTCGCGGATGTACTGGCGCGTCTGGCGATGATCGAGGAAGAGTCCGACATCGAGATAGTCACTCAGGTTCACCTCGAACAGCAAGCCTTGCTCGCGGACCGTGCGCACCGCCGCGGCCTCGTCAAAGCGCTCATACTGATCGAGGCCCTTCTGCCGCCGCCTGAACTTGCTGTGCAATCGATCGGGCGCGATCGCCAGCCCCTGCAGGATCTCCTGCGTGGCCAGCGCCTCGAACGCACCGCGCTTCTCGTGCGTGTCGTCCTTGGTGCGGTCGTAGAACCATGCGACCACATCGCCGTCGTACCAATCCACGATCAGCGGAAACTCGGGGATGTCGCGCTCATAGACCCGGAAGCACTCGACGTCGAACCGCCGCGCCCATTTGCGCAGATGACGGAACCGCTTCTCGAGCCGATTGGCCAGCATGACGACGCTTCACACGGTATAGGATCCCGCCCATGGCCGACCTCGGGCGCCCTCCTGCTGCTGGGATCTCCTTCGACGGAGTCAGCATGACCTTCGCAGGCGTGAGGGCCTTCGAGCCTGTCTCCATCGATGTGAAAGCCGGCTCGTTCGTGAGCATCGTCGGCACCTCGGGCTGCGGCAAGACCACGCTCCTTCGCATTGCCGCGGGACTCATCACGCCAAGCGAGGGCACCGTCGATCTCGGCGGTGCACGACCGGGCATGTGCTTCCAGGATCCCCGACTGCTGCCCTGGCGCAATGCCATGGACAACGTCACGCTGCCGCTTGAGCTGGCTGGCGTGAGCCCAGACGAGTGCCAAGACCGCGGCATCGAGATCCTCCGCATGGTGGGCATGGGCGATGCCTGGAACCGCATGCCAGCACAGCTGTCGGGTGGCATGCGCATGCGCGTGGGCCTAGCCCGTGCGCTCGTGGAACGCCCGCCTGCGCTGCTGCTCGATGAACCCTGCAGCGCGCTCGATGAGATCACGCGCGAAACCATCAATGAACTCCTGGCCGACCTCTGGAAGGAGCTCGGCATGACCGTGGTGCTCGTCACGCACTCGCTCGCCGAGGCCGTCTACCTCGGTCGGCAGGTCGTGGTCATGACGGGCCGCCCCGGGCGCGTGGTCAGCGTGCACGGCATCCACCTGCCCAGCCGCGAGCCCGAGGTCCGCACCACCATCGAGTTCGCGCAGGCGCTGCAGT
>JAGWXC010000020.1 GCA_018970045.1 Planctomycetota bacterium
CACTGAAGGCCTTCGTGCAGTTGGCACGGCCTGATCCTGCGTACTCGGGCATCTGCGGGATCCAGAGCGGCAGTCCCATCCACGGCGCAACGTTCTGCTCGAGGAGCCACTGCTCGTCGCACCAGGCGAACTCCACCGGGTCGCTCACGGTCGCCTTGATGCCTGCCAGCATCTCCTCGAAGCTGAGTGGTCCCTCAGGACCGTTGGCAAGGTAGGTGCCGGCGTGGCCATCCTCCACGAGCTTGAGCATGAACGCCGCAAGGTCACGGACATCGATGAACTGCACGCGCACGTCGGTCGGCTTGGGCGCACGCGGCGCAAGCACGCGACCGCCGCGTGCGATGCGGACCGGCCAGTACGTGAATCGCAGCGAGTCGTCGCCCGGGCCCACGATGAGGCCTGGGCGGACCACGCACGATCGGTCGCGGTACGCCAGATTTGCCTGCTGTTCGCACAGTGCCTTGAGCGGACCGTAGGTCTCGCCGGTCACCTCCTCGACCGTTGGGTCGGGGATCGTGCCGACGGGCGTCGACTCATCGGGTGCAACCGAGTTGTCGGTGAAGACCGAGATGGTCGACACGAGCTGGTACAGGTGCGTGACCGGCTCCAGCAGTTCGGCGGACGCCTTGGTGATGCGCGGCACGTACGACGAATTGTCGATGACCGCGTCGAAGCGCGTGCCTTCCTTGCGCATCGATGCCACAAGCGACTCAAGCGACTTCAGTCCGTCGCCCTTGGCCGGGTCGCGGTCGCCCTTGAGCTGCACGATGTCCTTGAACGCGTCGCCTGCGAAGCGGGTGGGGTCGGTCTTGCCGCGATTGAAGAGCGTGATGGCCCAGCCCTTCGCCATCGCCTGCTCGACGAGGTGCGGGCCCAGGAATCCGGTGCCACCGAGGATCAGGATGCGCATGGCCGCAGGCTACGTGCGGGCTGGCCAACAGTGTTGACAAACGCGACGAAAGATCAACGATCCACGGACGGCCTGCCTGCCAACGCGGCGCGGATCGTGGACAGGGCCGCTTCGCGAGCAGGCCCTGACACCGGCAGCCGTGGCCCGCGCACCCGTTCGCAGCCCATGCCGACTTCGCTCTGCACCAGCTTGATGAGCTGCACGAATTCCGGCACGGTGTCCATGCGCAGGAGCGGCAGGAACCAGCGGTAGAGCGCGGTGGCTTCTTCCATCCGTCCGGCGCGTGCGAGGTCGAACAGCCGCACGCTCTCGGCTGGCAGTGCGTTGACCAGTCCGGCCACCCAACCGACCGCGCCTGCGGCCACGCCCTCGACGAGCATGTCATCGAGCCCGACGAAGCAGGCCACGCGGTCGCCCAGCTCGGCGCGCAGGGCCGTGGTGCGCCGGGCATCGCCGCTCGAGTCCTTCACCGCGTGGAGGTTGGCGTGCCGCTGCGCGAAGCCCGCCACCTGCGGCGCATCGATGTCGACGCCGTAGGCGTGGGGATTGTTGTAGAGCATGCAGGGGAGCCGCGTCGCCGAGAACACGGCATCCATGTGGGCCTGCACTTCGGCCCATGGTCCCTTGTGCACATAGGGCGGCAGCACCATCAAGCCGCCGCAGCCGGTCGCCGCGGCATCACGTGCCAGCGCCACGGCTTCGCGCGTGCTGGCCGAGGCGATCGCAGCCACGACGGGGACCCGAGCACCGACAGCCTGCAGCAGCGTGCGCCACAGGTCCACGCGCTCAGCATGCGACAGCGTGCTGCCTTCACCGAGCGACCCGGGTGCGATGATCGCGGTGCACCCAGCATCCACCATCCATCCAGCGTGGCGAGCGAGGAAGGCGTGGTCGATCTCGCCTGATGCGTCAAAGGGAGTGGTGATCGCAGGCATGACGCCGCGCCACGTGGCGGTCTCGAGGTGCATCGCCGCAGGCTACAGGGCCGTCGCACGATGCACGCGTGCTAGAGTCGGGGCCATGGATCGACGAGGCCCTGCTGCGTCCACGTCGCTCGAGCGCCGGCTCGGGCCGATCCGCGCCGAATTCGTGGCCGGGCGCCTCGATCGCGCGCTGGAACTCGCTGAATTCGCGGTGCGCACCGATCCGCGCGAGCCCGCGTTTCTGAGCATCGCCGCACGCGTGCTCGGTGCGATGGAGCGCCACGAGCGGGCCATCGCGCTGGCGGCGCGGGCCCTCGCCATCACCGATCATCCTGAGCCGCGCATGGTCCGCGGCGATGCGCTGCGAGCCCTCGGCCGGACCGATGAAGCGCTCGTGGACTTCGAGCGTGCCTTGGCGATGGCACCGCAGTCGCGGGAGCTGCTGCTCGCCCTGGTGACCACGCTCGAGGAAGCGGGTCGCATCGAGGAGGCGCGAGGCCGGCTCGGTCCGCTTGCCACCTCGCTCCCGAGCGAAACCGCCTCCGATCCCCGGGCGGCCCACGAAGTCGCGAAGATCGAGCTCCACGATGGGCGGTTCGATGCGGCCGTCGCGCGCATTGATGCAGTGCTCCCGGCGGCGGAACCCGGCACCATCGCGTCGACGATGCTGCTGCACCTTCGCGCGAAGGCGCTCGATCGGGCCGGCCGTTACGACGATGCCTGGGCGACGGCCATGAGGTCGCACGCCGATCGCGGCATCCGGTTCGATCCGTCGACGCTCGATGCGGCGGCCACGGCGGCGATCGCGCGGTGGTCGCGCGATGCTCTTCGCAGCGAGCATGGCGAGGGCATCGATGATCCGTTGCCCATCTTCATCGCCGGCATGCCGCGCAGCGGCACGAGCCTGGTGGACCAGGTGATCCATGCGCACCCGGGTGCGGCTGGCGTGGGCGAGCTGGAGACGCTGGAGCGGTGGGCTGAGTCGATCGGCGTGCCCGGCCGTCGGCACGAGCCCGGCTCGCGGATCGGTCCGCGCTACCTCGCCGAGTTGCGCCGTCTCGCGCCCGGCGCATCGCGCGTGGCGAACAAGGCGCTTGGCAACGCCGGCGTGCTCGGCCATCTCGCCAGCCTGTTCCCGGCGTCGTCCCTGGTCGAGGTCGTCCGTGATCCGCGCGATGTCGCGGTGTCGTGCGTGTTCGGCACCTTCAACGCGGTTCGATTCCCCTGGACCGCACGCCCCGCATGGGTGGCTGCGGCGTGGCACGCCTCGCGCCGCATGATGGCGCACTGGTCCACGGTGATCCCGCAGCCCGTGCTCCGGATCCACTACGAGGAACTCGTGTCGCGCGGCCAGCCTGAATTCAAGCGCCTGCTTGCCCACGTCGGGTTGCCGTGGGACGGCGCCGTCGAGTCGTTCCACGCTTCACGGCGAACCGTGCGCACGCTGAGCTACGACCAGGTGAGCAAGCCGCTCTACACGTCATCCGTCGGCCGATGGCAGCACTACGAGCGTCACCTCGCCGGCATCGACTGGACTCAGCCGAGCATCGACGGGTAGTGCGGGTCGTACTGCACGCGGTGGATGAGTTCCTCCATGTGCGCCACGCCATCGATCGCCGCTGGCTCCGTGGCGAGCCCGCGCTCGACGATGAGCCGCGCTACGCGAGCGGCGAGGAACGAACTCGTCTCGACGATGCCCGACATCGGCGGATAGATCAGGCCCACGTCCAGGTCCTGGTCCGTCACGCGTTCCGCGAGCGCCTCGGCAGCGACCAGGAACATCTCATCGGTGACGCGGCGCGCGCCAGTGGCGTAGACCGCGAGTCCCACGGCGGGATAGATGTAGACGTTGTTGCCCTGGCCCGGCACGAACAGCCGCCCATCATGGTGCAGCGGCGGGAACGGGCTGCCGCTGGCGAAGATCGCGCGACCGCCCGACCACTGGATCGCCTCCTCGGCCGTGCATTCGCTGCGCGAGGTCGGGTTGCTGTATGGAAAGATGACCGGTCGTTGGTTGAGCGAGGCCATCTCGCCGATGACCTCCTCGTTGAAGGCCTTGGCCACCGTGCTCACGCCGATGAGCACGCTCGGCCGCACCGCGCGCACGGCCTCGATCAGCGTGGCTGCGCTGCCGCCGGCGAACGGGTGCGCGTAGCGTTGCTGGTAGTCAGCCAGGCCGGGCGATGCGCTCGTGATCAGTCCCTTCGAATTCATGAACCAGCAGCGTGCACGGGCATCGCCCTCGGGAAGGCCCTCGCGCATGAGCTGCATGCAGATGAGGTCGGCGATCCCCACCGCGGCGCTGCCGGCGCCGAAGAAGAGGTATCGATGGTCTCGCATGGCCGAGCCCATCATGCGCGCGGCCCCGAACAGCCCGGCGACCGCCACCGAGGCCGTGCCCTGGATGTCATCGTTGAAGCAGCAGACGCGGTCGCGGTAGCGCTCGAGCAGCGGGATCGCGGTCTTGTTGGTGAAGTCCTCGAACTGGATGCACGCGTGGGGGAAGACCTCCTGCACGGCCTCGACGAACTCATCGACGAAGTCGAAGTACTCGTCGCCCGCCACGCGCAGGTGGCGCGCGCCCGGGTAGAGCGGATCCGCGAGGAACGACTCGTTGTTGGTGCCCACGTCGAGCACCACCGGCAGGCATGCCTCGGGCGGCACGCCCGCGCACGCGGTGTAGAGCGCGAGCTTGCCGACGGGGATCCCCATGCCGCACACGCCCAGGTCGCCCAACCCGAGAATGCGCTCGCCATCGGTGACGACGATGAACCGCACGTCGCGTTCCGGCCAGTTGCGCAGGATCTCGGCCACGCGGCCCTTGCGTCGCATGCTGATGTAGAGGCCCTTCGGTCGGCGCATGATGTGACCGAAGCGCTGGCAGGCCTCGCCCACGGTCGGGGTGTAGACCAGCGGCATGTATGCCGGCAGGTCGCTGCGCAGCAGCGAGTAGAAGAGGTGCTCGTTGCGGTCCTGGAGTTCCGAGAGATAGATGTACTTCTCGAGCGCCGTGGGCTTCGCGTCCAGGTGTGCGCGCATGCGCAAGAGCTGCGTGTCGAGCCCTTCCACGCCATCCGGGAGCAGGCCGGTGATGCCGAGGCGTTCGCGCTCGGCCTCGGTGAAGGCGGTTCCCTTGTTGAGTCGTGCGGTGTGCAGGATCCGCCAGGCGTCGGGCGTGGTCATTGGTCGAGGACTGTAGCCCCGACGGCTACGATCCGTCGTCATGGCGCCGATCACCGATGCACCGCTGCGCGTGCGCTGCGTCGACAGCCACACCGAGGGTGAACCCACTCGAACGCTGGTCGACGGTTTGCCCGGGCTGTCCGGCGACCCGTGCACGGTGCGGGCCGCGCTTGATGAGGCGTGGGCGCCCATCGTGCGCGCCCTCGTGCTCGAGCCGCGCGGCTACGCGTGGCTCGTCGGGGCGGTGGTGCTGCCGCCCACGCTGCGGGGCGCGTCCTTCGGCGTGGTCTTCTTCAACAACGTCGGCACGCTGGGCATGTGCGGTCATGGCACGATCGGCGTGGTGCGCACGCTGTCCGCGCTCGGTCGGCTCGCTCCGGGCGAGCACGTGATCGAGACCCCGGTGGGGTCCGTGGTCGCGCGCCTGCACCCGGATGGGCGCGTGGGTGTGCGCAACGTGCCCAGTCGCGTTGCGCAGCGTGGCGTCGCCGTCGACGTTCCCGGCCACGGCGTGGTGCACGGCGACGTCGCCTGGGGGGGCAACTGGTTCTTCATTTGCCACGATCATGGCATGTCGATCACGGCCGATCGCGTGCATGAGCTCACGGCCTTCTGCATGCGGGTGCGCGCGGCCTACGACGCGGCGGGGCTTCGCGGCGATGACGGCGCGCCCATCGATCACGTCGAACTCTCGATCGATGCGCATTGCGCGGGCGCACCGCTGGCGCCGACGCACGGCGGAGCTGGCCAGCAGGTCGGCCCCGGCGCCGACGCTCGCAACTTCGTGCTCTGCCCCGGCTCGGAATGGGATCGCTCACCCTGCGGCACCGGCACGAGCGCCCGCGTGGCCTGCCTCGCGGCGGAGGGCCGGTTGGCACCCGGTGCGACGTGGGTGCAGGAGTCCGTGCTCGGCACGCGCTTCGAGGCGACGTATGAGCGGATCGGCAATGACATCGTGCCCACCATCACTGGCTCGGCGCATGTGACGTTCGATGGCTGGATCGTGATCGATCCGGCGGATCCGCTGGCGCGCCTTCGCTGATCCGGTCGCGTCACCGACGCTTCAGCGGTTCGCGGCCGGCCGTGATGGATGTTCAGGGATCCACCTGCACGAGCACGAGCAGTTCGCTCTCGACGTTGCGCTTGCTCACCGGATCGAGCGCCGTGATCACCACGGGGAAGATCGAGAATCCGGCCGCCTGCGGCGACGCCACGATCGAGAAGGCCACGGTGCGCAACTTGGCGTCACCCGTCTGGCCGACCATCGTGGCGGTGAAGCGCGGATCGCCGCTGCGCACGCCAGTGACCTGCATCATGCCGAGGTTCTTGATCTCGATGTCGAGCGGGACGACTGCACCGGCCTTCACGGCACCCGCGCTCGCTCGGAACTCGGCCAGACTCAGGACCGGCTTGATGTGCGTCGTGGCGTGGCGCACGCGCAGGTCGACGAGCCGTGCACCAGGGTGGTCGGTCTCGATCACGAGGTAGGGCGGCACCTTCGGCAAGCGCGTGAGGTCATAGGCCACGGTGTACTCGGCCCGCGGCGCATCCTTCGCCGGATCGAACGCCTCGACCATGGGAGGCTGGCCCTGCACGGCGCGCACCAAGAAGGGCTTGCCGTCAGTCGATTTCAGCTTGACCGTACCGCGCACGCGTGATGGATCGCTGTCGGCATCGACGTAGGGCACATCCTTCCCCTGGACCGACGTGGTCGCACGAACGGGGAAGGCGATCTCGCCGGCCATGCGGAGCTCGACCACGTTGGGAATGCCCTTGAGCACCACATTCACGACCACCTGCTTCTGGCCGGTCGATGCCGGAGCGCGCATGCTGGCCGGCACCTCGAGCGTGGCGCCCGGTGCGATCACCTTGCCGTCAAGGTTGATCGTGGTGGTGCAGGTGCAGCTTGGCTTCACGGCCATCACCGTCAACGGAATGCCACCCGTGTTGGTGATCCGGAAGGTGTGGTTGATGGTGGAGCGCGGCGTGATGAACCCGAGGTCCACGTTCGCCTGATCGACGGTCACGGCGCCGGCGGCGGGTGGCGTGACCTGCGGCGCCGCAGCGGGTGCCGGAGCCTGCGGTGCCGTGGCGGGCGCATCGGTGGCCGTTGCGGTCGTCGGTGCGGGGGCCTGCGCAGCGGCCGCTGGTGGTGCAGTCTTCACAGGTTCTGGCGCGGTCGTTGGCGGTGCAGTCGCGGATGCAGCGGTCGGAGCCGGCGCTTCGCCGCAGCCGATGCTCGCCAAGGCCACGAGGGCAATCCTCAGGATCAACATGGTCGGGCTAGTGTACGCACCCCATGAAGGCCATCGTCACCACGCGTCGAGGTTCGCCGGTCGCTCCCAATGTGTCCTGCATCATGGATGCGGCGGATCCCATCGTCGGTCCCGGTGAAGCCATGGTGCGCACCGAGGCCAGTGCGCTGAATCACCTGGACCTCTGGGTGGCGCGTGGCTTGCCCGGGGTGGACACCGTCTATCCGTTCACGAGCGGCAGCGATGGCTGCGGAATCGTGGAATCCGTGGGCCCGGGCGTCGATCCAGCATGGATCGGCCAGCGCGTGCTGCTCAATGCAGCCGTCGTTCAGCCGCAGCGAAGCGTTCCCGGATCGTGGCCTGCGGGCGAGGACATCGCCATGATCGGCGAACACACGCCGGGCGCGAACGCCGCGCGGTTCAAGGCCCCGATCACCAACCTGCTCGAGATCGGCAACACCGACCCGATCGAGGCTGCTGCCTTCGGGCTCACGCACCTCACGGCGTGGCGCATGCTCGTGACCCGAGCTCGCCTGCAGGCCGGCCAGACGGTGCTCGTGCCGGGCATCGGCGGGGGCGTGGCCATGGCGAGTCTGGCGATCGCGCGCCACTTCGGGTGCACCGTCATCGTGACGAGCCGCCATCGTGCCAAGCTCGATCGGGCGCTCGAACTCGGGGCGCATCATGCGATCCTCGATGATGGATCCGATTGGAGCAAGCAGGTGCGCGGGGTCACCGGCCGTCGCGGCGTCGATGTGGTCGCCGAGAGCGTGGGCACGTCGATCCACATGGCATGCATCAAGTCGCTCGCACGTGGCGGCACGCTCGTGACCTGCGGCTGCACCACGGGGCCGGATGCCACCACTGACCTCGCGCGCATCTTCTGGAACCAACTCAGCATCATTGGGTCGACCATGGGCACGATGGAGGAGTTCCGGTCGGTCGTGAGTCTGCTGCGGTCGGGCGCGATCCGTCCGGTCGTGGATCAGGTCTTTGCACCCAGCCAGGCCCAAGCAGCGTTCGAGCGACTTGAGGCGGGGGACCAGTGCGGCAAACTGGCCATCGATTGGCGGATGGGCTGACCGCGGCTTGCCCGGAGCTGCCGAGAACCATGATTATTGGCCCTTGAGCCGATGGTCGCACCCAGCGGCGGTACCGAACCACGGGGTCCCTCGTGAAATGACCGGAAATCATCGCGACCTCAGGGATTGCGTTGGCAACGAACGATGCTTGATTTCACCATGTAGGGCGATGGCACGGCACGCGTGTGCCGATGATCGGGCTGGCCACGTGGCCAGTCACCCCTTCCTCTTGGATCAGCACCATGCACCCAGGGATCTCGAGCCTCACGTCAATCACCGCTCTCGTCGCCGCATGCGCTCTTGCGCCGTCGGCGCTGGCGCAGTGTGACTTCAGCATCCCGCCCGACTCGCTCTGCAACATCGATGAGTTCGCCGGCGCCGACTGCGCCGATCGCGACTTCGCCGATGCGAACGGTGGTTGTGGCACGTGCGGCCAGTTGGTCCAGCCTGCCGGCAACTTGGTCGACGGCACGTTCCTGCAGATCCATGGCACGATCGGCTCGTATCCGGTCTCGACCACCGCGGGCCTCGTCGCCTTCCGCGATCTCGACTGGTATCTGATCGATGTGAAGTCGGCGGGCTTCATCGACCTGTCACTCGTCACGGCGAAGGCCGATGACAGCGGCCCGATCGCGCAGAGTGAGTTCGTCATCCTGCGCGGCGGTGATTGCCGTGCGGCGCAGACGATCTACTCGTCGGTCTCGGCTGAGTGCCCCAACGCGGGGCGCGTCTATCTGGAGCCCGGCGAGCACCTGTTGGTCTTTGGCGCTCCGCTCGAACCGAACCCGCCCGCGCAGGGGCCCGCTGATTTTCAGTGGCCCTGCACGTCGAAGTACCTCGTCACCATTGAGTTCACGGCGGTGAGCGTGCCAACCTGTGCGACGGACGCCGGCCCGTGCCTCACGGCGCACGAAACGCCCGGTTGCGCGGATCCGGCGTGCTGCAGCCCGGTCTGTGCGATCGATCCTGCGTGCTGCGAAGTCGCCTGGGATGCCGAGTGTGCCGCCAGCGCAGCGACGGAGTGCGATCTGTTCGTGCACACCTGCTCAAGCCCGGCTGGCGCGCCCGCGAACGACTGCATCCTCGCTCCGGCATCGATCACCATCGGCTCGCCGCTGGTGGTCGACAACTCGAATGCGGGGACCGATGGCCCGATCGACGTCGAGTCGCCCTGCCAGTACGCCTGCGGCAAGGACCTCTGGTACACGGTCACGGCGCCCGGCCGCGGCAACATGACGCTCTCGCTCTGCGCGGGCGCGGCCGCCACCGATGACAGCGTCATCGAGGTCTATGCGCTTGGCTCAGGTGAGACCGTGCCGGCCATCACGCCTGAGTTCGTCGAGCGCCTGCCGAGCTTTTTCATCGGCTGCCGTGACGACACCTGCAACCCCAGCGAAGGCGGCGGACCGACCACGGTCTACCTCCCCAATTGCGAGAAGGACGAGCACTTCCTGGTCCGCATCGGCGGCTGGTACGACGAAGCGAGCCAGGGCCCCGAGAGCGCGGACGAGTTCTCGCTGACCTTGGTACCCAGCTTCGAGCGCGTGGTGTTCGACACCGGGCCGCAGCACTCGGTCAAGCGATCCGACACCGGTGACCTGGTCAACCTGGGCATCACGAGCGGCTGCGTCAACGCGACCAATGCGCAGCGCTGGCTGGCGCAGGCGTTCGTCATGCCGGCGACCGACGCGGGCTTCGCATCCTGGCGCGTGCGCAAGCTCGTCGTGAAGGGCTTCATCTCCACGCAGTACATCCCGACCACCACGCACCTCGCTTGGACGATCTGGCGCCGTACGGGCTCGAATCGCCCCATCAATGGCGATCAGGTGCAGTCCGGCATCGTGCCGCTGCCGAATCCGTACAACGAGGTGGCCGATGACACCGGCAGCCTGTCGACCTACGAGATCCCCGTGGACCTGCTGCTTGAGCCTGGCGCGTATTACCTGAGCGTGTGGGGCGCGAACACGGTCGGATCCGCGAGCGGCACATGCGATCCGGCGTCGCCCGCCGCCTTCGCGTGGTTCGTGAGCGCGTGGGGCAGCGAAGACCAGACGAGCCCGGGCGAAGCGGTTCCGCTCTCGGACTCGAGCGGCACCTACATGTGGCGCTCGGCGATCTTCCCGGGCACCTTCGCGCAGGGCTTCCTGCGGGTTGGTTCCGTGACGAATCATGAACCGCCGTGTGTGACGAGCGATGTTGCGCCCTACTGGCTCAACACGTGCTTCCGGATCGTCGCGGAGGACGGTGCGATCGCCGAGGCGTGCCCGGGCGACTACAACGGCGACGGCCAGCGCGATGGCGCTGACCTTGGTCAGCTGCTCGGCGCGTGGGGCACGGAGGATCCGATCATCAACCTGACCGGTGATCCGGTAGTGGATGGCGCGGACCTCGGTGTCTTCCTGACGAGCTTCGCCATCCCGTGCCCGTGAGCGACCTGGCGGGCGCCTGCGCGCGTGCACGGCGCCCGATTCGGACATCGCCAGTGGTGTTGCGCTTGTCATTGGATTGACAACACCGCCCTCGGCATGGCAACAGGTGCAGGTAGACTCCGCCCTCCCACGGAGCACCTGTGAAGCGATTCCTCTCTGCACTCGGCATCTTCTTTGCGGTCGCGGTCATCTTCGCGGTTGTCGGCGGCGGTGAACTGTTGGCGATGCTGCCGAGCTTCGGTGGCGGCGGGGGTGGCGTCGAGGTCAGGCTTGAGGACGCCTCTGTGCGCGACGTGGTGCAGACGGCCAGCGCTCCCGGCTACATCGAGCCGATGATCAAGGTCGACATTTCGGCGGAGGTGAACGAACGCATCGTGGAACTGCCGTTCCGCGAAGGGCAGTCCGTCCGCAAGGGCGACGTGATCGTCCGGCTTGACGATCGCGATCTCTCGGCGCGGCTCGCGGCCGCGACCGCGCGGCTCGAGGCTGAGCGAGGACGGTTGGGTGCCGAGAAGGCTCGGCTCGACGGCCCGCGCATGCAGCTGCAGACGGCCAAGGCCGCGCTCGAACGCCAGGAAGCGCTCTTCCGATCGGGTGACATCAGCCGCCAGGCGCTCGAAGAAGCCCAGACCCGCGTGCAGGACATCCAAGCGGGTCTTGCCGCCAGCGAGCGGACCATCGGTGTGATCGAGTCCAGCATTGCGGCGAGTGCCGCGGACATCGAGCGCGCGCAACGTGACCGCGAGCGCACGGTGCTGCGCAGCCCCATGGATGGCATGGTGATCCGCCTGAATGCCGAAGTCGGCGAGCTCGTCGTCGTGGGCACCATGAACAATGCCGGCACGGTGATCATGACCGTGGCCGATCTGTCGCACATGCGCATGGTGGCCGAGGTGGCCGAGGCCGACATCGCGCGCGTGCAGCTCGGCCAGGTCGCCGAGGTCTTTGTGAACGCCTACAAGGACCAGTCGTTCCAGGGCAAGGTCGCCGAGATCGCCATGGATCGCTCCAACGCCGGCCGCTCCGCGGCGCTGTCGGCGAGCGGCTCGACTGGCGGCAGCGGCACGTACAAGGTCGAGATCGACCTCACCCTCAGCGAGCAGGATCATCTGCTGTCGGGCCTCGCGGCCAACGCCGACATCCGACTGGCCACGGCCAACGGCGTTGCGGTTCCCACGCAGGCGGTCGTCGAGCGCAAGCTGGATGACCTTCCCGAGTCGGTCCGCACGAGCGCGCTGGTCGATCGCACCCGCAAGGTCGCGAGCGTCGTCTTCGCCGTGAAGGACGGCATGGCGAGGGCGCTTCCGGTCCGCATCGGCAAGAGCAGCCTGACCGACACGATCGTGCTCGAGGGCCTGTCGGCCGGGGAGCGCGTGGTCGTGGGCCCGTACAAGGCGCTCGACACGCTGCGCGATGGGATGCGCGTGACGGAGGCCACCGCCAACCCTGAGGGCGGCGCGACCATCGAGGCCAGGATCGGCACATGATCCGGGTCACGGGGCTCCACAAGACGTACCGAGTCGGGGACGACGAGGTGCGGGCCTTGCGCGGCGTCGACCTGTCGATCGGCCGCAACGAGATGGTGGCGATCATGGGAGCCTCCGGCAGCGGCAAGAGCACGCTGATGAACATCCTGGGCTGCCTCGATCGCCCCACGCGCGGCGAGTACGAGCTCGATGGCCGCGCGGTCGCCCGCATGGGCGCCGATGAACTCGCCTCGGTCCGCAACGAGAAGATCGGCTTCGTCTTCCAGAGCTTCGAGCTCCTGCCGCGTCAGACGGCGCTGCAGAACGTGGAGATGCCGCTCATCTACGCGCTCGGCGGCGTGTCCCGCCGCGAACGCGAGCGGCGGGCGCGCGAATCGCTGGCGCGCGTCGGCCTGTCGGACCGCCTCGACCACCGGCCGAGCCAGCTTTCGGGCGGGCAGAAGCAACGCGTGGCGATCGCGCGGGCGATCCTCAACAACCCGGCCATCCTGATGGCGGACGAGCCCACGGGCAACCTCGACACGGCGACGACCGCCGAGGTGCTCGGCATCTTCGGCCGCATCCATGCCGATGGCCAGACGATCGTCCTCGTGACGCACGAGAACGACGTGGCGGCACACTGCCAGCGTGTGGTACGGCTGCGCGACGGCCTGATCCTGAGCGACCTGCCGGCGGTCGACGATGAGGCCGTGGGACCGATCGCGCGCGAACTGCGGCAGCGAGGGAGCGTGCCGTGCTGACGCCGCAGTTCTGGATCCAGTCGCTCTGGCTGGCGTTCAGCCAGATCTGGGCGAACAAGACCCGCAGCGTGCTGACGGCGCTCGGCATCATCGTGGGTGTGGCGAGCGTGACGGCCGTGATCGCAGCGCTCAGCGGCCTCAAGGCCAAGGTGCTCACGGAGTTCGAGAGCTTCGGCGCCAACCGCGTCTTCATCTTTCCCAACCGGCCCGACGACGCGCCGCGCAACAAGTACCCGTGGGAAAGCGTGCGGCTCAAGCCGTCCGAGGCGATCGAGCTGCGTGACCAGGCCACCTCGCTCAAGGCGCTGACCCCGATCGTCGAGATCTCGGGTGCGGTCGAGAGCGACTCGAAGAAGCTCGACTCGATGCAGATCGTGGGCATCTGGCCCGACTGGCACCCGATCGAGGGCCGGCGCGTCATCATGGGTCGTGCGTTCGGTCAGGTTGATGAGGACAACGCTCGCCAGGTCTGCCTGGTCAACGACCGCGCGATCGAGGAGCTGCGCCTGCCCAACGACCCAACCGGCACCACGCTGCTTGTGGCGGGGCGGCGGTTCTTGGTGGTGGGGGTGGTCGAGACGCTCCAGTCGCGCATGTTCGGCTTCGACACGCAGGCCAGCGAGGTCTTCATTCCGTTCT
Source organism: Planctomycetota bacterium (assembly GCA_018970045.1). Lineage (GTDB taxonomy): Bacteria > Planctomycetota > Phycisphaerae > Phycisphaerales > SM1A02 > SYIB01. The sequence goes on from JAGWXC010000020.1 coordinate 13,649, forward strand.
CGCTCGCGATGAAGCTCACGCCGGACCGCACGCCGTTCATCCGCTTCAGCGCGCTGCTCAAGGATGCCGGCCAGGCCGAGGAGGCCATCGCGGAGTGCCGCTTTCTGCTGCGCAAGGCTCGCGGCCTCCGCGCCAACGAACCCGAGACCTTCCGCGTCGAGGCGATCGATCGCTACATCGAGCAGTTCAAGACGCTCTCGGCCGGGATCACGGCGGTGGCGGGTGGCATCGTCGGCATCAGCCTGCTCGTGGGCGGCATCGGGATCATGAACATCATGCTCGTCTCGGTGAGCGAGCGCACGCGCGAGATCGGCCTGCGCAAGGCGGTCGGCGCGACCGGCCGTGCGATCATGGTGCAGTTCCTGCTCGAGGCCGTGGCGCTCTGCTTCAGCGGCGGCTTCGTTGGCGTGGCCTGCGGCAAGCTGATGGCCTTCGGGCTCACGCGCATCCCGGGCGCGCAGCTCGAGCAGGCCAGCGTGCCGTTCTGGGCCGTGCTCGGCAGCTTCCTCTTCAGTGCGCTCGTCGGCGTATTGTTCGGCCTGTTCCCAGCCATCAAGGCAGCCCGTCTCGATCCGATCGAGGCCCTTCGTCATGAATGACCGACTCCGACTGGTCCTGCTCGCCACGCTCATCGCCGCCGGATGCAATGGCCGCGACTACGTCGATGCGCCGCTCCTGCCGGACGTGGACCCGGCGCGGCTGGCCCAGCCGCCGGTGCTCAAGCCCGAGAGCGAGTCGGCGGTCCCCCCGGTCCAGCTCGAGACCGCGGTCGACGAGGCGAGCAAGCGCGACTACTCGGCGCAGGTGTACCCAGAGCGCGCCAACGTCACGCTCGCTGACGTCCGCCAGTGGTCGCTCGAGAACAATCTTGACGTACGGGTGCAGCAGTTCAATCCCACGCTCGGGGTGACCGCGCTCGATGCCGAGATCGCCAAGTTCGAGGCCGTGCTGAAGGCCAACTACACGTACAACGACAACACGCTGACGGAGAACCTCGAGGCGGGCAACGCCACGGCCAACAACAGCGGCACGCTCGGCATCGACTTCCCGCTCGCGACCGGGGGAGTGCTCAACGTGGGCACGCTCTTCAACCAGGCTGACAGCCCGCTGCTCGATGAGCCCTGGGAGGCCGGCTTCCAACTGGATCTGTCCATGCCGATCATGCGCGGGTTCGGGCTGCGCGCCAACACGGCAAGCATCGTGATCGCGAAGATGGAGTCGCAGCAGGTCGACGCGCGCACCCTGCTCGAGACGATCCGCATCCTCGCGAACGCCGAGAAGTCCTACTGGCAGCTCTATGCGGCGCGCCGCATCATGGAAGTTCGGGAGCGCCAGCATGCCCTGGCCGAGGAGCAGCTCGCGCGGGCCCGCCGCCGTGTGGACCAGGGCGAGGTGGCGCCGATCGAGCTGCTCCGTGCGCAGAGCGGCATCGGGCGCACCATCGAGCAGCTCATCGTGGCCGACAACCAGCTGCGCCTGCGGGCCCGTGCGCTCAAGCGCTTCATGAACGCACCGCAGTTTCCGGTCGATGGGCCCACGATGCTCGATCCGACCACGCCCAGCGATCCGCTGGGGCTGGACCTCGATCCTGCCAAGCTCACGCGCATGGCGATCGCGAACCGCATGGAGCTGCTTGACCTTGAGCTGCAGCTGGCCATCGATGCCGAGCGCGTGGCGCTCGCGCGCAACGAGGCGCTGCCGCTCTTCACGATGGACTACCAGTACCAGGTGCTCGGTGATGACAGCGGGCTTGCATCGGCGTACGGCAACCTCGGCGATGCCGACCCCTTCATCGCCAGCGTGAACGCCAGCATTCCCCTGGGCAACGAGGCCCGCCGCGTGCGCCTGAGCCAGGCCATCACGCGCCGGCTGCAGCGCCTGGCGACCAAGGAAAGCCGCGTGCAGACCATCACGCAGGAAGTGCACGATGCGGTCGACAACGTGCGCGGCGCGTGGCGCCGCGTGGTGGCGGCACGGCTCGAGTCGCGCTTTGCGGAACGCACGCTCCTGGCCGAGCAGCGTCAGTTCGATGTGGGCCTGCGCACGAGCGTGGAAGTGCTCGATGCCAACGCCCGCGTGGCCGACGCCCAGTCGCGCGAGGTCGAGGCTGCCGCGCAGTACGAGACTTCGCTGGTGGACCTGGCGTTCGCCACGGGAACCGTGCTCGGCGAAGCTCAGGTCACCATGCCCGGACCGATGCCCGTGCCCAATCCCGATCGCACGTTCGACTGGGAGCGGTGAGTTCATCCAGGCGTCGCGCCTTCGCAGTCGCGCTGCCACGGCGGAACTGAGCACGCTCACCGCGCCACAAACGACAGCGCCCTCCCGTGATGGGAGGGCGCGATCGTTCCTTGAGCGTTGGCCCGCGGCGGGCAGCGTGAGGCCATCATGGAGTCATGAGGGCAGCGCGATGCGCCGAGCGGCGCGAATGGACCCGGGGGGAGTTGAACCCCCGTGCCGAACCAGCGGCCATGCAGCATCTACGCGTGTATCCACCTCTTCCATCTCGGTCCGCGCCGCTGCTGGGTGGCCGCATGGCGTGGACCATGGCATGCGAGTGTCGGCTCCCGGAAGCATGCCAGCCCCAGGAACCCAGCCCGATGTGTTGCGGCGCCCCCCTCATCGGACGTCAGGGGTTTGCCGTGCGGCACTAATTAGGCCGCAAGAGCGTACTGCGTGTTGGCAGTCGTAAGTGTTGCATCCTTTTTACGTGGCCGGGATGCTCCACGACGCGCCACTGCATGAACGACATGGCCGGTCGAAGCCAGGTCGGGCCCAGATTGCCAAAGAGAACTGATCCTACGGTGCGCGGGCGCCCAAGCAATGCCCGGCAGGGAAGAAGCGCACGAATCGTGCACGAACCCAACGCGTGATACGTGCGTTCCGTGACCATGTTCTCGCCACCGCCCTATTCTTCTCGCATGAGCCGAAGCCTCTTCGCCACCGTCGCGCTGGTCGCTGCTGTTGCCGTCTACGGCGCCTTCGCTGCCCGCGAAGGTGCGCGCCGCGGGTTGGTCGACGACCTGCCGGGTGCATCCGCGACCGCCACGCCACCGAAGCCCGCCGGCACCGACATGAAGCCATCCACCACCAAGCACGTCTACTCCCGCGCCGGCTGGGACGTCACTCCGTACGCCAAGGCCAAGGTCGAGGAACTCGCCGCCAAGCTCACGCCCGAGCAGTTCCGCGTCACGCAGAAGTCCGGCACCGAGCCCGCCTTCTGCGGCAACCTGCTCGACAACAAGAAGGACGGCACCTACTGCTGCATCGTGTGCAGCCTGCCGCTCTTCACCAGCGCGCACAAGTTCAACTCGGGCACCGGCTGGCCGAGCTTCTACACGACCTTCGATCCGCTCCATGTCGCCGAACGGTCCGATTCGAGCCACGGCATGGAACGCACCGAGATCAACTGCGCCCGCTGCGGCGCGCACCTGGGCCACGTGTTCGAAGATGGCCCCCGTCCCACCGGCTTGCGCTACTGCCTGAACAGCGCGAGCCTGCAGTTCGTCGACAAGGGCCAGCCGTGGCCCGCAGGAGGAGAACCCGTGAAGACCGAGACCGCCTATTTCGCCGGAGGCTGCTTCTGGGGCGTCGAGCACATCTTCCAGCAGGCTCCCGGCGTGATCAGCGCCGAGAGCGGCTACCAGCAAGGCAAGACGAAGGACCCGACGTACAAGGAGGTCTGCACCGACACGACCGGCCACGCCGAGAGCGTGAAGGTGGTCTACGACCCCACGGTGATCACGTACCGCCAGTTGCTCGAGGGCTTCTTCCAGATGCACGACCCCACGACGCTCAATCGCCAGGGGCCCGACGTGGGTGAGCAGTACCGCAGCGCGGTCTTCTGCACCAGCCCGCAGCAGCTCGAGCAGGCGAAGGCGTTCGTCGCTGACCTGACCGCGCGCAACGCGTTCAAGAAGCCGATCGTCACGCAGGTCGAGATGGCGCGCGACTTCTACCCGGCCGAGGAGTATCACCAAGACTACGTCGAGAAGACCGGCCGCGCGTGCCACAACGTGAACCCGTGGCCTGCGATCTTCGGCACCGCCGCGGGCGGCAAGCCGGGCGGTCACTGAGGTACCGACCGCCTCCGGCGCCGCTGTATGGTGTCGGCGGTTCAACGCTCTGCGCGCTTGCCGTTTCGTTGCGGCCGTCGCTCCGTGGGGCGCCGGAGGTTCGGTGCGCTGCGTGATTCGCTTGTGATGCGGCCGTCGCTCCGTTGGGGCGCTGCCGTCTCGCTGCGCTCGCGGCCGTCGCTCCGTTGGGGCGCTGCCGTCTCGCTGCGCTCGCGGCCGTCGCTCCGTTGGGGCGCCGGCATGCCTCGTTCGCTCAGACAGTCCTCGCCTGCTCAGAAACTGGCGCGGCAGTCAACCTGTGGTCACTGACTGGCACTGCGCGCCAGCTTTCCTCGCAGGCTGCGGAACTCGCTCGGCGAGGCATGCCGCGCCCCCTTTCCGCGACGGCCGCAGGACAGGCGTCACGCTGCGCTCGTCCTCCCGCGGCCTCGGGTTCCGGCCGCGCGGACGCGCGCGCTGCACCCGGCTCCGCGCGCGCTCCTCCTGCGTCGCTCGGCGGGGCTGGCACCCGCCTCCGATGGTCGCACATCGTGCCGCCTTCGCGACTCCGCAGGCCGCGCAGCTCGGAACCGCTCGGTCGCTC
>JAGWXC010000241.1 GCA_018970045.1 Planctomycetota bacterium
CGACGGGCGGCGCAGCATGGGCTGGGTGGCGCTGGCCGGACCGATGATGAACGTCGTGATCTCCTTCGTGGCGCTCACCGTGCTCGCCGTCGCCTCGGCGAAGAACTTGGCCATCGGCGAGCGGGCCACGCTGCTCCTGTGGCTGGCCGGCTACATCAATCTGGCCCTGGCGATCCTGAACCTGCTGCCGGTGCCGCCGTTGGACGGTTCGCGCATTGCCGCCGGCGTGTCGATCAAGGCGTACTCGTTCTTCAACCGACCCGAGGTCGCGGGCGCGTCGGTGTTCGTGCTGCTGGCGATCGTCTTCCTGGGAGCGGGCGATCTCATCTTCGACGCAGCGCTCGCTGGCGCGAAGTGGTACCTGACCGTCGCCGAACGGTTCCTGAACAGCTGACGCGCGATGGTCAGTTCGCTCGATGCACGATGTCGCCGCCCACGATGGTCATGAGCACGCGCGGCGGTGCGTTCATCCAGTCAGCTGTGCGCGGATCACGATCGAGGATCGTGAGGTCGGCGGGCGCGCCAGCCTGCAGCGTGCCGCAGCCTGCGGGGAATCCAAGCGCGCTCGCGGCGTCGAGCGTGTAGGCGTGCAGCGCCTCGATCGGTGTGAGTGACTGGTCGGGTGCCACGACGGCCCCAGTGCGATCGATGCCGGTGATCGCCGCGCGCATGCCGGCGATCGGGCAACAGGTCACGATCGGCCAGTCGCTGCCGAAGACCAAACGAGCACCGGCGTTGGCGAAGTCCCGGAACCGGAAGAAGCGATCCAGCCGCGATGGTCCGAGCCGTGAGGGTGCGCTCGGGGCATCATCGGCCTTGTGCAGCGGCTGCATGCTGATGATCCGTCCCGCGCAGCGAGCGATGTCCTCTGCACGCGCCGTCTGCGCATGCTCGATCCGGCCCACCTTCCGTTCATCGCGCTCGAGTGCATCGAGCGCCGCCGTCAGGGCGGCATCGCCGATCGCGTGCATGCTCGGGCTCAGTCCGTTGGCCAGGACATGCTCCGCCCAGTCGCGCAGCAGGCCATCGGCGGCAAGCTCGGTCCACAGGCCGCGCGTGGTCGGCTCATCGGCGTACGGCTCGTGCATGCGCGCAGTCCGCGAGCCGAGCGTGCCGTCGATGAAGCTCTTGTAGCCCACCACCCAAAGACGGTCGGTGCGGTCGAAGGTCACGCCCTGCGTGACGTCGAGGGGCCAATCACGATCGAGGAGCGTGATCGCCATGCGCAGCGGCAGATCATGGCGACGCGGGGCAAGGACGTGCTCGAGGTCGACGCCGTACTCCATGCTGCCCACCCCGGTCACGCCCAAGGCATGGAGGTGGCGCACGGCTGCGTCGAGCGCGGCGCGGCGCGCGTCCATCCCCGGTGCGGGGATCGCTGGCTTGGCGATGTGCCACGCGGCGGCTTCGCGCAGCACACCCGTGGGCATGCCGGCAGCATCGCGCACGATCTCGCCGCCCTCAGGGGTGGACGAGAGATCGAGCTGAGCCAAGACGCTGCGGCTGACCACGCAGGCGTGGTGATCCATGCGCCAGGCCACGACGTGCCGACCGTCGAGTCCGTCGAACCAAGCTGCGGTGGGCTGTTCTCCGCCCCAGCGATCCTCATTCCAACCCTGGGCGATGAGCCAGCGGCCAGCCTCAAGCGTGGCGTGGCGCGCTCGCACTCGGCCCTCGACCTCTGCTCGGCTGGTGCAGGACGCGAGATCGAGCATCTCAAGGCCGAGTCCGCCCAGGATGAGGTGCAGGTGGCCGTCGATGAGCCCCGGAACGGCGAACGCGCCCGGCGGCAGATCGATGGCGGGGCCGTCCGCCGCGCCCGAGCGGATCAGGCCCTCCGACCAGTGCACGCCGCGATGATCCCCCGACGCTGGGCACCACGCGGAAACGGCGATCGAAGCTGCAGCGGACATCGCCCTATCCTAGAAGCATGAACGCTCGACGCATCGCGCTCCATGCTTCGCTCCTCGCATCGCTGGCGACCGTGGCCTGCAGCGATGCCCAGCCCAAGCCGCCTGCATCGGCGGGCCCCAAGCCGCCCGCGGTGAAGGCGTCAGCGGCCGCGGGCGAGGCGGCAGCGCCAGCCGCCGCAGGTGCCGCGACGAACGATGCGCCCCGTGCAGCACCATCATGGCCACTGAGTAGCGCGACCAGCGATGCGGGCGTGATCGAAGTCGGTGGGCTGAGCTTCCCCAAGCCACCGACCTGGCAATGGCAGTTGCCCACGATGCAGTTCCGCACGCTGCAGTACTCGGTGCCTGGCCCCGGCGGCGAGGATGGTGGCGCGGCCGAGCTGGTGGTGAGCCTCTTCGCTGGCGGTGATGGCGGACCGATCGATGCGAACATCGAGCGGTGGGTGCGCCAGTTCCGTGGCAGCGACGGCGGACCGATCGTTCCAGTGCGCGAGGACATCACGGTCGCCGGCATGAAGGTGGCGCTGATCGAACTCAAGGGCGCGTACCAAGGCATGGGTGCCGCGGCGCCGCGACCGGGGCAGATGCAGTTTGGTGCGATCGTCCAGGCGCCTGAGCGCAACGTGTTCCTGCGCCTGAACGGGCCGGAACGCACGGTCGAACTGCAGCGCAAGGATTTCCGGGCCATGGTCGATGGCCTGCGCGCCGATCTGGCCGCGCCCGCAGCGCCGTGACCGGGAGGGTCGCCGTGTCGGCAGCCCTCAACGAGAGCGGGCCGACCGGATGGTCCGATCGGCCCGCTGCAGTGGTGCGTGGTTCGAGCCTCAGCGCTTGCTGGCGGCGTCGAAGCGCTTGTTGACCTCGTTCCAGTTGACGACGCCCCACCACGCGGTGATGTAGTCGGGGCGACGGTTCTGGTAGTTGAGGTAGTACGCGTGCTCCCACACGTCCACGCCGAGGAGCGGGTGGCCGGTGACGTCCACCAGGCCCTCCATCAGCGGGTTGTCCTGGTTGGGCGTGCTGGTGATCGCGAGCGAGCCGTCGGCCTTGCG
>JAGWXC010000242.1 GCA_018970045.1 Planctomycetota bacterium
CACGTTCGACTGCCCGTAAGTGTTCAGGCCCCACGCTCGCACGACACCGTTGTTCTGCAGCGCGATCGTGTGGTTCGCGCCACCTTCGACCCACGCCATGAGCGGCAGGCCCGAGGGCACGTTGCACTGTCCCGAAGCGTTGTAGCCCCAGCATCGGATGCCGCCTTCGACACCAGCGTGCGTGACGGTCGCGAGCGTGGCGATGGATCCGACGGTGACGATCGTGTGCAGCGGCTTCATGGTCGGGCCGTGAAGGTACGCCACGGATGGGATCTCACCAATCGAATCACGGGCAAACGCCTCGAATCACCGCGGGAACAGGTCGGATCATGCCCCCAGCATGCGCGCTGGGGGGCGATCGGCCTTCGAGACCGCGACCTTGAGTCCGGGAAGCAGGCGCTGCAGGCGCCGGGCGAGCACGCGCAGGTACGGACGCTCGGTCTCGGTATGCCCGCAGAGCACCACGCTCGTGCCGTGTGCCGCAGCGTCGAGCCGGTCGTGGTGCTTGAGTTCACCGGTGATGAAGAGCGTGGCGCCTTGGCGGCGCGCCCCCGCGATGAGTTCACCGCCGCTTCCCGCGCACAGGCCGATCACGGCGTGCCGGCCCGATGGCTCTCCCACGAGTTCCACGTGCTTCAGCCGCAGCCCAAGGGCGAGCGCGCGCGCGATCGATCGCGCCGTCATCGGCGCTCGAAGCCGCATGAGCCTGCCCTGTCCGGCGCGCGGCATCGGCACGGGGGAGAGGGCCTCGATCGTGAAGGCAGGTTCCTCGTATGGATGCGACGCACGGATCGCGGCGACGACGGCGGCCAAATTGGCTGCGCTGCAGACCTTTTCGAGTCGGCACTCCGTCACGCGCTCGAGCGAACCGCGTGACCCCACGCGTGGTCGCGCGCGCTCGCCGGGCATGAACGTGCCGCTGCCCACGACCTCGAAGGAGCAGTGGGTGTACTCGCCGATCGTGCCGGCACCTGCGCGCGCCATGGCGGCGCGAACGGCGTCGACCTGATCGATCGGGACGTGCACCGTGACCCGATGCGACTGGCCGGCCGGCGTGGCGGCCGCAGGTTCGAGGGGCGTCGAATGGCCTTCGCCGAGCACGCTGCAGAGGAAGTCGTTGACGCCGCCATCGGCTGCATCGAGCGCGGTGTGCGGCGAGAGCAGCGCGATGCCCGCTTGTGCGGCGCGCAGCAGCAGCGCCCCTCGTGGGTGGTCATCGTTCAGCTGCCGCAGCGGTGCGAAGATCGGGGGGTGGTAGAGCACGATCGCCTGCGATTTCAGGCGAATCGCCTCATCCAGCACGGCGTCGGTCAGGTCGATGGCCACGAGTGCGCGCGAGCAGGGCTGCGCCCCGGAACCGAGCACCAGGCCCACGTTGTCCCACTCGGCGGCGAGGCTCCGTGGGGCGATGTGGTCGAGCGCGCGCAGGAGGTCAGCGGTGAGCATGGCGTGCATCTTCACGGGAACTTGGCGGTTTGGGCAAGCCATCCCACGAATCCGATCGTAGAGTGCCTGTGTGCACCGAAGGGGCAGGATGCCCGCAGGTCGTGCACGCAGGAGGCGCTCCATGGGTGGACCCCGATCTGCCGGCCGATCCCCGTCCGCAACCGCCAGCCCCGCATCGGGCAGGCACAGCGAGGAAGGCCAGCAGGTGCGCAAGCACTTCGTCCTCGATACGAACGTGCTGCTGCACAACCCCAACGCGATCTTCAAGTTCGATGAGCACGAGGTCGTGATCCCGCTCATGGTCATCGAGGAGCTCGACCGCTTCAAGAAGAACAACGACGAGACCGGGCGCAACGCGCGCCAGGTGATCCGCGCGCTCGACCGCCTGCGCGAGGCTGGCCCGCTGCATGAGGGCGTGATCTGGAACGAGCAGGGCGGCAGCGTGCGCATCATGCGCTTCGACCCCGCGCCGAGCTGGGAACTCGAGGCGGACAAGGCCGACAACAGCATCATCGGCGTGGCGCATGCGCTGCACGCCCGCGGCCTGCGGGCGATCTTCATCAGCAAGGACATCAACGCCCGGGTGAAGTGCGACGCGCTCGGTGTCCCCGCCGAGGACTTCGAGGCCGGCCGCATCGAGAGCGACTGGCTGCACCCCGGATACGTCACGCTGGCGGTGCCGCCGGACCTGATCGATGACCTCTACGACGAGCGCCAGCTCCCGCTGTCGCGGCTCGAGTCGTTCCCGAGCGTGGCGCCTGATGGCTCGGCCCAGCAGACCACCACGATCCTGGCGAACCAGTTCGTGGTGCTGGCCGACTCGACGGACTCGTCCCACACGGGCCTCGCGCGGCGGCTCGCCGACACGTCGCACCTCATTCCCGTCACGGGCCCCCGCAAGCCGGTCTTCGGCGTCCTCGCCCGCAACGTGCAGCAGACGATGGCGCTCGACCTCCTGCTCGACGACGAGGTGAAGGTCGTCAGCCTGATCGGCCCAGCTGGCACCGGGAAGACGCTGCTTGCGATCGCCGCAGGGCTGCAGAAGACGCTGCGCGAGGAGCGCTTCGACAAGCTGCTCGTGGCGCGGCCGATCATGCCGCTCGGCCGCGACATCGGCTACCTCCCCGGCGACAAGGACGAAAAGCTCTCGCTCTGGATGCAGCCGATCTTCGACAACATCACGTATCTGCTGAGCACGCGCGGCGGCAGCTCGTCGGAACCCGACAGCAAGAGCACCGAGCAGCGGCTCGACCAGCTCGTGGCCGGCGGCAAGGTCGTGCTCGAGCCGATCACCTACATCCGCGGCCGCAGCATCCCGCACCAGTTCATCATCGTGGACGAGGCGCAGAACCTCAGCCCGCACGAGGTCAAGACGATCGTGAGCCGCGTCGGCGAAGGGACGAAGATCGTCCTCTGCGGCGACATTGGCCAGATCGACAGCCCGTACCTGGATGCGGCGAGCAACGGCCTGGCGCACCTCATCGAGCGCATGAAGGGCCAGCGCATCGC
>JAGWXC010000243.1 GCA_018970045.1 Planctomycetota bacterium
CCGCTTCGGGCTTCACGCCGGCAGCCGCGTGGTGGAGGTGGCGGCAAACGACGGCTACCTGCTGCAGTACGTGAAGGCGCGCGGCATCGCATGCACCGGCGTGGAACCGACCGCCAGCACGGCGGACGCGGCGCGCGCCAAGGGCATCGAGATCGTGCAGGACTTCTTCGGTCGCCGGCTGGCCGCCGACATGGCTTCGCGCGGGCTGCATGCCGACCTGATGGCCGCCAACAACGTGCTGGCCCACGTGCCCGACATCAACGACTTCGCCGCGGGGTTCACGACGCTGCTGAAGCCGTGCGGCGTCGCCACCTTCGAGTTTCCGCACCTGCTCAGGCTGATGGCCGATGCGCAGTTCGACACCATCTATCACGAGCACTTCTCGTACCTTTCGCTCACGGCGGTGCAGCGCGTGTTCGAGGCAGCCGGACTGCAGGTGTTCGATGTGCAGGAGCTCACCACTCATGGCGGCAGCCTGCGCGTGTTCGCCCAGCGGGCGGACAGCGCGACGCAACCCGTCACCCTGCCGGTGGGCGGCATGCTGCAACGCGAGATCGAAGCGGGCGTGCGAACCGCCGCCTACTACCAGGGGCTGCAACCGCGTGCCGAACGCATCCGCGACGACCTGCTGCGCTTCCTTCACGATGCCAAGCGAGCGGGTCGGTCGGTGGTGGCCTATGGCGCCGCGGCGAAGGGCAACACGCTGCTGAACTTCGCCGGCGTGGGCAACGACCTGATCCGCTGCGTGGTCGACCTGAACCCCGCCAAGCAGGGCAAGTTCATGCCCGGGAGCCGCATCCCGATTGTTGGACGCGAGACGCTGGACCGCGAGCGCCCCGACTATCTTCTGGTACTGCCATGGAACATTCTTCACGAAGTGCGACAGCAGAATGCGCCGCTCGCGGCGAAGGGAACCCGCTTCGTGACGGCGGTGCCGGAGCTGACCATCGCGTGAAGCCCCACATCCTCTACACGAAGCCCTCGATCACCGAACTGGAGACGCGCTACGCCGCCGATGCGGCGGCGCATGGCTGGGGCGAGCGCTGCTACGAGTACCTGACCCGCTTCGAGAAGGGATTCGCAGCGCATCTGGGCGTGACGCACGCCATCGCGACCTCGAGCTGCACCGGCGCGCTGCATCTGGGCATGGCCGGGCTCGGCATCGGTGCCGGCGACGAGGTGATCCTGGCGGACACCAACTGGATCGCCTCCGCGTCGCCGATCGTCCATCTTGGCGCAACGCCCGTGTTCGTGGACGTGCTGCCCGATTCGTGGTGCATCGATCCTGCGTGCGTAGAACGCGCCATCACGCCGCGCACGAAAGCGATCCTGGCGGTGCACCTGTACGGCAACGTGTGCGATCTTGACGCGCTGCTGGACATCGGACGCCGACACGGCCTGCTAGTGATCGAGGATGCGGCCGAGGCGATCGGGTCGCAGCACCGCGGCCGGCGCGCGGGATCAATCGGCGCGTTCGGTGCGTTCAGCTTCCACGGCACCAAGACGCTGACCACCGGCGAGGGCGGCATGTTCGTCACCAGCGACGATGCATTGTTCGAGCGCGTGCTCACGATGAGCAACCATGGTCGTGCGCGCGGGCAGACGCGCCAGTTCTGGCCGGACATGGTCGGCTTCAAGTTCAAGATGTCGAACGTGCAGGCGTCGATCGGCTGCGCGCAACTGGAGCGCATCGAGTCGCTGATTGAGCGCAAGCGCTCGATCATGGCCGGTTACCGTGCGCGTCTGGCCGATCTGGCCGGCGTGCACCTGAACCCCGAGCCGGCCCACACCGTGAACGGCGCATGGATGCCCACCGCGGTGTTCGATCCATCGACCGGCGTGACGCGCGAACGGCTGCAGGCCGCCTTTGCGGCGGAGAACATCGACGCACGCGTGTTCTTCTGGCCACTGTCCAGCTTGCCCATGTTCACGCCGCGACCGGAGAATCGGAACGCGTGGAACATTCCCGGGCGTGCGATCAACCTGCCCAGCTATCACGATCTGACCGAATCCGAAATGGATCGTGTGGCACAGGTTGTCCGGAGCCTGCTGCATGCCTGAACCGCGGACCTTCGTGCTGTGGGGCGCTAGTGGACACGCCCGGGTGCTGGCCGACGCCATCGGCCTTCATGGGGGCCGGGTGACGGTGTTGTTCGACAACGACACCTCCGTTCTGCAATGCCTGCCCGGCGTGCCGGTGCTGCATGGCGAGCAGGCACTTCGTGCATGGGCCGCGCGGCAGACCTCCCTCCGGACCATGGCGGCGGGCGTGGCGATCGGTGGCGCTCGCGGAGCGGATCGCATCGCCATCGCCGCGCTCATGCGCTCCGTCGGACTCGCGCTTCCGGTCATCGCGCATCCAACCGCTTCCATCTCGAGCACGGCGAGGATCGCCGATGGCTGCCACGTGCTTGCCAACGCGGTGGTGGCTGCGGATGCCGATCTGGGCGAGATGACCATCGTGAACAATGGTGCGGTGGTGGATCACGAATGCAGGCTGGGCCGTGGCGTGCATGTGGCACCTGGATCGACCCTGTGCGGATGCGTGCAGGTGGAGGACGAGGTGCTGATCGGTGCCGGCGCCGTGGTGCTGCCGCGCCTGCGGATCGGCCGCGGCGCGGTGGTGGGCGCCGGTTCGGTGGTGACGCGTGATGTGCCTGACAGGGTAGTCGTTCAAGGCGTCCCAGCGACGCAAAGGAGTCTGACGAGATGATTGATTCAGAATCGATCGAGGCCATGGCTGCGGACCATGCACTTCGCGCCCGAGCCGATGCCCTTTTCGTGGACTTGTGCAACTACCGCTACTCCTACCACTTCGACTGGATGGGTCGGCCCATCGTGCAGTTTCCGCAGGATGTGTTCGCCATGCAGGAGTTGATCTGGCAGGTCCAGCCAGATCTCATAATCGAGACCGGTATCGCACACGGCGGATCTCTGGTCTTCAGCGCCT
>JAGWXC010000244.1 GCA_018970045.1 Planctomycetota bacterium
GTGCCGGAGCGCTTCGCAGCCATGCTCGCGGGCACGCGACTGAACTGGACCGAGGGGCGCTCGGTGCTCCACTCCGCACTGCGCGCGCCGCCAACGGCGACGATCGAGGTCGACGGACGCAACGTGGTGCCCGACGTGCACGAAACACTCGGGCGCATGGCGCACTTCAGCACCGCCCTGCGCAGCGGCGCCTGGCTCGGCGCCACCGGCAAGCGCATCCGCCACGTCATCAACATCGGCATCGGCGGAAGTGATCTGGGCCCGGCGATGGCGTACCAGGCGCTGCAGCCCTGGCGCACGCGCGAACTCGACTGCCGCTTCGTGAGCAACGTCGATGGCAACGACCTCTGGATGGCGCTCGATGGACTCGATCCCGAACAGACGCTCTTCATCGTCTGCAGCAAGACGTTCACGACCCAGGAAACGATGGAAAATGCCGGGAGCGCCCGCGCCTGGCTGGTGTCGCGGCTCGGCGAGGCGGCGGTGGGCCGCCACTTCGTCGCCGTCAGCACGAACGACGCCAAGGTCCGCGCCTTCGGCATCGACCCGGACCACATGTTCGGGTTCTGGGATTGGGTCGGCGGCCGCTACAGCATGGACAGTGCGATCGGCCTGAGCACCATGGTGGCTGTCGGCCCGGAGCGCTTCGGCGAGCTGCTCGCCGGGTTCCGCGCCATGGATGAGCATGCCCGCACGGCACCCCTTGCCTCGAACCTGCCCGTCCTCCTGGGCATGATCGGCGTCTGGAACGCCAGCGTGCTCGGCCTGCCCGCACTGGCGGTGCTGCCCTACGAGCAGTTGCTCGCACGCTTCCCCGCCTACCTGCAGCAACTGCTCATGGAATCGAACGGAAAGCGCGTGGATGACCACGGCGACGTCGTGTCGTGGCCCACGTGCCCGGTCGTCTTCGGCGAGGCCGGCACCAACGGCCAGCATGCCTTCTACCAGATGCTGCATCAAGGCACGACGATCGTCCCGATCGACTTCATCGCGTTCCGCACGGCGGCGCACCCGCTGGGCCGTCACCGGCTGCTGCTCAACGCGAATGCCATCGCTCAGGCCCAGGCGTTCGCCTTCGGCCATACGTCCGACGAGCTGCGCGCCGAGGGAACGAAGGACGCCCTCGTCCCGCACCGAACGTTCCCCGGCAACCGTCCGAGCTCGTTCCTCTGGGCCGAGGCGCTCACCCCGGCAACGCTGGGCGCGCTCATCGCGCTCTATGAGCACTCGACCTTCGTGCAGGGCATCGTGTGGGGGATCAACTCCTTCGACCAGTGGGGCGTCGAACTGGGCAAGTCCCTGGCCGTCGACGTCATCAAGGGACTCGAAGGGTCGCCGACATCCACCACCCACGACGCAAGCACCGATGCGCTCATCCGCGCACTCGGCGCCAAGGCGACCTGAACCATGCAGGCGTATCTCGACTGCAACGCGACCACGCAGCCCCTGCCCGAGGTGATCGAGGCGATGGACTCGTGCCTGCGCGAGCGCTGGGCGAATCCCAGCAGCGTGCATCGCGCGGGGGTCGAGGCCCGTCACGCCATGGAACTCGCCCGCGAGCAGGTCGCGCACCTCATCGGTTGTGCCCCTCGCGCACTGACCTTCACGAGCGGCGGCACCGAAGCCGCACAACGGGTGATCCTGGGTGCCATCGCCGCGCGACCGGATCGCCCCGCGATCGCCACCAGCGCCCTCGAGCACAGCGCGGTCCGTGAACTCGCGCAGTCGCTGGAGTCACGCGGCACCACGGTGCATTGGCTTCGCCACCGACCCGACGGCGTGATCGACCTTGATGCGCTCGATGCGCTGCTTGCCGACCATGGCCGTTCGATCAGCGTGCTCAGCCTGATGTGGGCCAACAACGAGACCGGCGTGCTGCAGCCGATCCGCGACGTGGCAGCCCGCTGCCGTGCATCCGGGGTCGTCGTGCACACCGATGCGGTGCAATGGGTCGGACGCGAGCCGACCGAGTGGTCGACCCTCGGCATCGATGCCCTGACCGCGAGCGCGCACAAGCTCCACGGTCCCAAAGGCGTCGGGGCGATCGCCATGCGCGCGGGCGCGGCCATCGAGTCGATCCTGCCGGGCGGGCCGCAGGAACTCGGTCGGCGCGCCGGCACGGAAAACGTCGCCGGCATCGTCGGCTTCGGCATGGCAGCGGAGGCCGCACGGACCTGGCTCGTGAACGAGGCAGCCACCGCGCCGTGCCGATCGCTGATCGCCACCCTCGAGCGAGCGATCCTGGCGGCGGTTCCCGACGCGGTCGTCAATGCCGCCGCGTCACCACGGCTCTGGAACACCTCCAGCATCGCGTTCCCCGGACTCGAGGCCGAAGCGATCCTGCTGCTGCTCTCCGAGCGCGGCGTCGCCGCGAGTGCAGGCGCGGCGTGCTCGAGCGGATCGCTCGAACCCTCTCCCGTGCTCCGTGCCATGGGACTTCCCGATCCGGTCGCCCACGGCACGATCCGCCTGAGCGTGTCCAGGCTCACGACCAGCGATGAGATCGATCACGCCGCACGGATCATCCCGGCCTGCATCGAACGGCTCCGACTCAGTAGTTCGGCGTCGGTGCGCGGAAGTCGCTGAGGTCGACTGCCTTCATCCAGTCGATCGTGTGCTGCAGACCCTCGGCCAGCTGCACCTTGGGCTCCCAGCCCAGGCGCTCACGCGCCAGCGTGATGTCGGGCTTGCGCTGCTTGGGGTCATCCGGCGGCAGCGGACGGCTCGCGCCCAGGCGCGCCTTGCCGCCGGTCATGGCGATGGTCTTCTGCGCCAGCTCCATGATCGTGAACTCATTGGGGTTGCCCAGGTTGACGGGACCGGTGAACTCCGCGGGCGAATCCATCATCCTCAGGAATCCATCGATCAGGTCGCTCACGTAGCAGAACGAGCGGGTCTGCGAGCCATCGCCGAACATGCTGATGGTGTCGCCAGCGAGG
>JAGWXC010000021.1 GCA_018970045.1 Planctomycetota bacterium
GACGCCAGCGATGCACTCACGGTGGAGTATTGGCTGAACTTCCGGAACACGTCCGGGCACGGCAGGATCGCCCTCAGTGCTCCAAGTGACTGCCAGTGGGGATTCGGACCCAGGGCGACCTACGGCAATCCAGACATCTTCTTTGCAGCCTGCGGGACTGCTCAGGACGTGCTGGTCCCAGCGGGCTTTCAGTTGCCGCGCAACACCTGGATCCACATGGCTGCGACCTTCGACCGGACGGCGGGCATTGCCCGTGTCTACATGAATGGCACGCTGATTGCTCAGGGCAGTGGTTCCACCGCGCCCATGCAGCAGACCGCCTATCCGCTTTTAATTGGTGTCCAGCCCGGCTACTCAGACTCCCAGCTCTACGGTTCGATCGATGATTTCAGGGTCTGGCGTACCGCTCGAACACAGGAGCAGATCCAGGCAAGCCGATTCCAGTCCATCGACCACGCCGACGCAGCCGAGTTCCCAGGACTCGTGGTCTCCTACACCTTTGAGGATGGTGGCGCGGATGCGACGGGACTGAATCACGGATCACTCATGGGCGGCGCGGGCATCACGATCGACTCGACGTTCCGTCCGACGAGTGCGCGTCAGTGGAGCGAAATCGACTCCGGCAATGGCCACTGGTACGAGGGCCGGACCAAGCCCCTGTCCTGGGACGGTGCCAGTGCGATGGCTCAAGCAGTCGGTGGCCACCTGTCGACCATGGCCTCGGCTGCCGAGCAGGCATTCGCCTTCGGTTCGCTCCCAAACTTCGGCTCCTCCAGTGTGTGGATTGGGCTATACCAAGATCCGTCCTCCCCGCAATACCAAGAGCCAGCAGGCGGTTGGCGCTGGGTCACCGATGAGCCAGTGACTTGGACCGGCTGGTGCATCCAGGGACCCACGTGCCCGGACAACAACGGCGGCGAGGATGTCGCCGAATGGGCACCGACCTTCAGCGGCTGGAACGACATCTCATCGGATCCAGGAGTCCGGCGTCCCTTCGTCATCGAATGGTCCGCTGACTGCAACGGCGACGGCATCGTCGACTTCACGCAGATTCGCAATGGCACCGTGCTCGACGCAGACGGGGACAACATCCCAGATTGCTGCGTATCCGGCGGTCCGTGCGAGCCTTGCCCGGCCGATCTCACGCGCGATGGCTCCATCGATGGCGATGACCTCGCAAGCATGCTTGCCGCATGGGGCAGCACGGATGCATCGAACGATGTCGATGACGACGGCGTGGTGAACGGACAGGACCTCGGCCTCATCCTCGCGGGCTGGGGCTACTGCACCGACTGATCCCAAACCGCACCCCAGGAAGCGTTCGATCGATACGCCCCCCGCCCGGCTCGCGCACCCCGCTACGGCAGGATGCGCCAGTCCGGGCGGTCGGCGCCGTTGGCCCAGCGCCGCATGTCGCGCATGAGATCGATCTGCACGGACTCCACGCCGCCTGCGGCGTTGACGACCACGACCTCGTCACCGAAGCGTGCGCTCAGGTTGCCGCAGCTCGCAGGATCGAGCGGGTCGTAGGCGGCGGCCCACCGCGCGGTGGCATCGGCGAGGTACGGCGACTCGATGCGGAAGAACCCTTCGGTGATCGAACCCGTGGCCGTGGCGTTGGTGCGCGCACCCGCGAACACCGTGAGCGACGCAGGCTTCACGATCGAGCTCAGCCGGGTCACGTAGAAGCCCGACAGCGGATTCGCGCTCCCGTTGGGGAGCGTCGCCGGCAGGAACCCGTAGCGTTCGCTGTCGCCGCCGACGAATGCGCTGTTCATCCCAAACGCCGGATAGAGGCTCGTGAAGTAGTAGAACTCCGCCGGCGCGCCGTTGGCGAGCTGCTCGTACGTCTCGCTCTCGCCGCCGAGGAAGAGCCCTCGCATGTCAAACGAGAGGTACGGTGCGAGCCGCCACGGCCATCGCGCCGCGATCGTCGGGCCACCCCCGAACGCATCGGTCGGCATGCGCTCGCCGCTGGCCACCCAGGCCGGCAGCCCCGTCTTGAAGCCAGGCAGCACCTGGCCCTGTGCGTCGGTGGCGTAGCCCGTCCACGCAGCAAAGATCGATCGGCCCGAGGCCACTTCGCGCGACTTCCGGGCCACGCCCTGCACCATGCGGATCGCCGGCAGGAGCAGCGCCAGAATCAGCGCGATCAGCCCGATGACCACCAACAGCTCCGTGAGCGAGAATCCTCGCGGATTCGCGCCGGCATGACTTGCTGGGACCCTTGGAGACGCCATGCTTGGTGCCTAGTCTTCCATCGTATGCCGCAGCGCACCACGACACGCATCGCGATCGCCCTGGCAGCCACGCTGCCGGCGGTTCCGACCGCGCTCGCCCAATCGACCAACGGATACTGGACGACCCCGACGCTCGACCGTTGGATGTACCCCTTCAACACGTCACCGGGCTCGCGGCCCGTCATCAGCGTCTTCGGCTCGGACCGCAACGATCCCAGCATGTTCGACAGTCGCGATGGCCAGTTCATCGTGGGATGGTCGACGGCTGACCAGATCCCGACCGGTCCCGACACCGCATCGGCGACCCTGCATGCTGCGGTGGTCGAGGTCGAGTTCGCGAACGACCTCGTCGTGCAGTACGACCCGACGCAGGACCCGTGGCAGATCTTCGCACCGACCGCCAGCGCCGATTGGCAGGCGGACAGCGACCCGGGCCAGAGCATCGAGCTCCATGGCGTGGGGTTCCGCAACGGCTTCACGGCGGCGACCTTCCAGGAGTTCTCGCCGTTCGCGCCCAGCGGCACCAACATCCTCGCACCCAGCGTGCGATCGGCCTACGCCATGTCGTTCAACGGGGCAGGCCAACCGATCGACATCAGCAACCACCCGCGCGAGCGCTTCGATCCCAAGGCCTTCGCGGTGGGCGCATGCGCCACGCTGCAGCCGGGCGACTTCATCCCAGCTGGCACGCGCATGAGCTTCGACCTCGACGTTGGCGATCCAAACATCCGCCGGTACGTGCTCGATGGCCTGGCTGCCGGCAAGCTGCTCTTCACCATTTCCAGCCTGAGCTTCGTGGTGCAGCAAGGCGGGAGCTTCCCGGCCTTCTACGCCAAGGAGAACGCTCTCGTGACCCTCGGTGCCGCGACCGCTGCGCAGCTGCAGGTCATCGTCACCATCGCGCCGCCCTGCGCGCCGGCCGACCTGGACTGCAACCAGCGGGTGGATGGGGCCGATCTGGGCCTGCTCCTGAGCAATTGGGGCGGCGCCGGTTCCGGGGATGTGGATGACAGCGGCCAAGTCGACGGCGCCGACTTGGGCATTCTGCTGAGTTCGTGGACGGGTTGAGGCGGGTCACGCGCCGGCAGGACTGCCGCGAGCCGGTGCAGATGCCTCACCAAACACTCGGTCGGCACCCTGCCGAGCCGGCGAGCAACGCTCAGCCGCAGATCGAGTCGAGGATCGCCAGTCGCGCCGCAGTGATGCGCTCGCGGACCCCCGCGAGCACCTCTTCCACGGTCTTGGGCTGGGTCTCCATGACGTCGGCGATCTCGCTGGCGGTCAACCCCTCACCGTAGTGCAGCGACAGCACCAAACGCTCACTCGACGAGAGCGTCTGCGCAATCATCTTCACGGTCAGGCCTTCTTCATCGAACATTCGTGCTCTCCCTGCACAGCTGTCCAGTCGATCCCACGACGAGCTCACGCGCACATCCTTGTACGACGAGGGGAAGATAACACAAGTCTGGCTCATGGTGGCGGTTCCTTCGTGGATTTGGTTCAGGCAGCGGCGTCGAGCTGGATGTCGATGAAGGCTTCGGCGAGTTCGGGATCGAACTGGGTGCCTCGGCATCGCTTCACTTCATGAAGCGCCTCATGCACGCCCATGGCCTTGCGATAGGTGCGGTCGCTCGTCATCGCATCGAAGCTGTCGACGATCGCCAGGATGCGTCCATCGACGGGAATGGAATCTCCCGCACGCATGAATGGATAGCCCGTCCCGTCCCACCGCTCGTGGTGGCTCAGCACGCCCTCGAGCGCATCGGCCACTTCGTCGAAGCGCTGCAGCAGTCGATGGCCGATCAGGGGATGACGGCGGATCTGCTCGATTTCCTCGGTGTTCAGGGGCCCCTGCTTGTTCAGCACCGCCTCGCTCACGCCGACCTTGCCTACGTCGTGCAGCAGTCCGGCCAACCGGATGCGCGTGCAGGAAGCCTCATCAAGCCCGACGTGTCGCGCCAGCGACACAGCCAGGTCCGACACGCGTGAGCAGTGCCCACGTACGCCATGGTCCTTGGCCTGGATCAGTCCGGTCAGGAAGGTGACGGTCCCAGCCACGGAGTGGGCCAGGGCCTCGGGTCGCGTCTTGAACATCATCGGGCTCCTTTCGGCACCCCTGCTTCGGCAGCCCGCGGGGGCGACTTTCGGCACCTTGGAGAATTCCGGCAGGATTCCCGCCTCCCCGGCCGCGCTACCTTTCCCCCGCGCCCATGCGTCTGGCACCCTTCACCGCCCTCCGGGCTTCGCAACACCACGTCACGGCGGTGTCCTGCCCGCCGGCCGATGTGCTCGCTGCGAGCGAGGCCATCGATCTTGCACGCGCGAAGGCCCGTTCGATCATCAGCGTGCTGCGCCATGCCGATGTCGTGGGTGCAGTCGAGGGCATCAGGCCGAGCCCGGCATCGCACGTGGTCTCCCTCATCGAAGGCGGCTCCTTGATCCGCGAGACCGAACCATGGCTCTTCGCGTATCGCATCTCAGGACACGGGCTCAAGGCGACCGGCATCATCGGCCGGTTGGACGAACCCCTGCCCGCGGGCCCCGCCCCCGAAGACCCGCTGGGCGAACGGCATGCTGTCCATCCCTCGCGCATCGGTGCCACGCTTGAACTCACGCGCGCGGTCATCGAGACGTGGGCGCCCATCGTGCCCAAGCTGCTCCTGGACCTGAATGAGCGCCCCCTCTACCACTTTCTGGAGAAGGACACCGGGCTCACGCACAGCGTCTGGTCCCTGCGCCAACCCATGCCGTACGTCGACTACCTCGCGCCGATCTCGTGGCGGCTGGCCCGCACGGCGCACGCAGGCGCGAGCCACGATCCGGTTCTGGCGTGCGTCTTCGGCGCCGATGAATGGCCGATCGGGGCCGCAGCGCAACTGCGGCTGCGCAGCGGCATCATCGGCCTCGAGCGCGAGCGCACCGATTGAGGGGCGGATGCGCCTCGCGGCTACACTTTTGCCCATGGGATCCAAGCCCCAACCGCACTCCCCGTCCGTCGATGAACGCACCGCTCGCGTGCTCGTGGTCGATGCGTTCGCGTCGACCGGCGCCGAGGCGCTGCGCCACCTCGGCTGCGACGTGATCCACAACCCGCACCTCGATGCCGAGGGGCTGGCGCAAGCCTGCGCCGATCTCACGCCGGATGTCCTCGTGGTGCGTGAAACACCCGTGCCTGCCGCGGTCTTTGCAGCCTGCCCCACGCTCGGCCTGGTCGTGCGCAGCGGTGCCGGCACCGAAACGATCGATGTCGAAGCCGCCAACCGCCACGGCGTGCTCGTGGCCCACTGCCCGGCTCGCGGGGCGATCGCCGCGGCGGAGCTGACGTGGGGCCTGATCCTGGCCGCCGATCGGCAGATCCCAGCGCAGACGATCGACCTGCAGGCCGGTCACTGGCGGCACGGCCACTACGCGGCAGCGTCGGGCCTTGCCGGGCGCACGCTGGGCATCATCGGCCTGGGCCCGGTCGGGCAGGAAGTCGCGCGTCGCGGCCTTGCCTTCGGCATGCACGTGATCGCGTGGAGCCGCCACATCACGGAAGCCCGCTGCGATGCGCTGGGCATCGATCTCTGCGCCAACCTGGTGAATCTTGCCAAGCTCAGCGATGTCGTCAGCGTGAACGTGCCGCAGAGCGCGGAGACCGCCGACATGGTCGGCGAGAAGTTCTTCGCAGCCATGCGCCAAGGGGCGATCCTCGTGAACACCTCGCGCTCGGGGGCGATCGACGAGGCCGCCCTGCTCCGCGCCGTGCGTTCGAAGGGGCTCCGCGTCGCCAGCGATTCGTGGGACGACGCACCTGATGCGGCCGACGGCACCTTCGCCGGCCCGCTCGGCCGTGAACCCGGCGTGATCGGCACGCACGGCGTGGCGGCCTGCACCGAGCAGGCCATGGGTGCGATCGCCGACGAAGTCGTGCGCATCGTGTCGGCCTGGATCAACGACTTCGACATGCCCGGCTGCGTCAACATCTCACAGTCGACGGGCGCCAGCACGTTGCTCTGCGTGCGCCACCACAACGTGCCGGGCGTCTTCGCGCAGGTCTTCGCGGTGCTGGGCAACGCCAAGATCAACGTCGAGGAGATGGACAACATCATCTACGAGGGCGGGCATGCGGCGGTCGCGCGCATGCAGCTCTCGCGGCGCCCGAGCGCCGAGGATCTGGCCGCGCTGCGGGCGTGCACCGCTGTGCTGGCCGTGAACGTCAACACCCTGCGAGGACCTCGATCATGACCGCTGCCCCCGCCATGACCAGCTGCGTGCGCCCGACCCCGAGTGGGCGCGTCTACAACTTCAGCGCCGGCCCCGCCGGCATGCCCGAGCCCGTGCTGCGCCAGCTGCAGGAAGACCTGTGGGATCTGCGCGGCAGCGGCATCGGCATCATGGAGCACTCGCACCGCGGCAAGGTGTACGACGCGATCAACGCCGAGGCGCACGAGTGGTGCCGCAAGGCCGGCCGCGTGCCCGCCGACTGGGAGGTCATCCTCATGCCGGGCGGCGCCACGGTGCAGCAGGCCTACCTGCCGTTCAACTTCCTGCCCGCCGGCCGCACGGCCGACTACCCCGACACCGGCATCTGGACGACGAAGGCGATCAGCGAGGGCCGCAAGGCCGCCGCGATGCTGGGCGCGCACATCCATGTGGCGTTCGAAGGCTCGCGCCTGAAGTACACGCGCGTGCCCAAGGACGGCGAGATGAGCCAGACGCCCAACGCCGCGTACCTGCACTACTGCTCGAACAACACGGTCTTCGGTACGCGGTACCCCACCACGCCCGTGAGCACGGCGCCGCTGGTGTGCGATGCGAGCAGCGAGTACTTCGCGCGCCCGGTCGACTGGAGCCGGCACGTCATGCTCTACGGCGGCGGGCAGAAGAACCTCGGTCCCTCAGGGATCAGCCTCGTGCTTGTGCAGAAGGACTTCCTGGCCACGTCGAATCCCGCGCTGCCCACGATGATGAGCTTCGCGGCGCATGCTGCCGGCGAAAGCCGACTGAACACTCCGCCCACCTTCGGTGTGCACGCCATGGGCCTGATGTTCCGGTGGATCGCCGCCCAGGGCGGCCCCGAGGCGCTTGAGCGCGCCGCCATGGACAAGAGCGGCCTGCTCTACGACGCGATCGACTCGAGCAACGGCTTCTACGTCGGGCTTGCCGAGCGCTGGTGCCGCTCGTTCATGAACGTCAGCTTCCGGCTGCCGAACCCCGAGCTCGATGCACGCTTCGTCGCCGAGGCCGCTGCGCAGGGCATGGACGGCCTGACCGGCCACCGCGACGCGGGCGGCATCCGCGCGAGCATCTACAGCGCGTTCCCCCGCGAGGGGTGCGTGGCGCTCGCGCAGTTCATGCGCGACTTCGCCAGCCGGAACTCCTGAGCCGTCAGCGGAGCTTCTTCAGGCGGATGTTGCGGAACTCGATGAAGGCGCCCTCGCTCTGGAGGGCGATCCAGCCGGGCACGACCTTGCAGTCGGTCGCCACGTTCTGCAGCAGTCCGTTCACCCACAACTCGAGCCGGCCGCCATCGACCACGATGCGGTAGCGGTTCCACTCGCCGAGCGGCTTCTCGTTGGTCGCGTGTTCCTTGCGGGTGTGCCGTCCGTTGGTGCGGTCGGCGGCGACCTTCATCGGGAATTCCCCGATGTTCCAGATGTCGCCCGCGTTCTCGCTGTGGAGCTGCGCTTCCATGCTGTTGGGCCACACCATGTCCTCGCCGATCGTGCGCAGGAGCACACCGCTGTTGCCCGCGCCCTTCTTCGGATCGAAGCGCCACTCAAGCTCGAGCTCGAAGTTCTCGTACTTCTCGGTGGTGCGGATGTAGCCGATCGGGTTGCCGGCGCACTTCAGGCAGCCATCCGCCACGCTCCACACCGCCATCTGGTCCTTGCCCTTCAGGTCGGGCACGAAGGCCGTCCAGCCGGTCGTGTCCTTGCCGTTGAAGAGCGCGGTCCACTCAGCGGCGGGCGCCGCCTGCGTCGCCTTGGCAGCGTCGTCCGAAGCGGTCATCGCCACGCCACCGGCAAGGCCGGCCAGCACGAGGGTCGCGAACAGGGTGTTCTTCATGTCGCGGACGATACCCGTGGCGTGAGCCGTTCCGGAGGCGACCGTTGGCCTGCCTGCGCCTGGGCCCGGGAGAAGCCAGGCGCTGCCACGTCACGAGCCCTCGATCGCCGCCCGCCCCCACGGCAGGTCGAAGCGATCGCGCGTGGTGCAGTAGCCCAAGCCGGCCATGCGCCCGACCAGGTCCAGTCGTGCAGCGTCGAGCCGACCTCGGGCATCGATCACGTCGTCATCGACGTGGATGAGTTCGACCGCACCGAGCACGAGGTTGCCACCCGACGGTGCGCCGGGATTGGTGCGAATGACCTGCAGCGTGCGGCATTCGAAGGCAATCGGGCTCTCGGCCACGCGCGGTGCGCGCACGCGAACCCCTGCCGCGGGCGTGAGCCCGGCGAGCTCGAACTCGCTGTCGCCGTAAGCAAGCCCCTCTGCAGCAGCCACAACCTGCCTGATGATCCGGTGCGGCGCCACACTCACGGTGAACTCGCCGCTGCCGCCCTCGGCGACGGGCTTGGCGTTGCGCAGCGTGTCCTTCTCGGCCCCGACCTCGTCGTTGGCCGGGCAGAAGCAGAGCGTCATCGGATTGCTGCCGACCCCGCAGAAGAACGAGAACGGCGCGAGGTTGATGCTGCTGCCATCAGGCGCGCGCGTGCCCACGACCGCGATCGGCCGCGGCATGATCGCGCCGATCATGAACTTGTAGATGCGCTCGGCGTCGAGCGCGGCGGGATCGAACTGCATGCGCGCAGGCTACGCGCAGCCACGCCTCACTCGGCCTTCTGCGGCTCGGGCAGGCGGCGCACCCAGATGTTGCGGAAGCGCAGCGGATCGCCGTGGTCCTGGAGGCGAATGGGAAGTTCGGCGGCGTGCGCGCTGTACTTGGCGCGTGCAGCGTGGGCGGTCGAGCCGAGCAGCGCCACGTGATCCTGCACGAGCACGCCGTTCATCATGAGCGTGACGTAGGCCGGGGTGACCAGCTTGCCATCCTTGTCGAAGCGTGGCGCGCGGAAGACGATGTCGTAGACGTTCCACTCGCCCTGCGGCCGGCACGCGTTCACCATCGGCGGATGCTGGCCGTAGCACGAGCCCGCCATGCCGTCGGCGTAGGTCACGTTGTTGTGCGAGTTGAGGATCTGCACCTCGTACTGGTTCATGAAGAAGACGCCGCTGTTGCAGCCAGCCTGCCCCTTGCACTCGCGGCCCGCCGGCACCATGAACTCCAGGTGCAGCTGGCAGTCCCCGAACGAGTCCTTGGTGGCGATGTCACCCGAGCCGGGCTTCACGACAAGTTCGCCGTTTTCGATCGTCCACGCACAAGGCTTGCCGCCACTGGACCACTTATCGGACGACTTGCCATCGAAGAGCGCCACCGCATCGCTGGGGGCGGTCGAGCCCTGCAGGGCGCCCGGCGTCACGGCAGCCGGCTGCGGCCGCTCCATGTCGTGGACCTTGTACGTGAAGCCATCCTGAAGGGTCGTGGCGGCAGCGAGTCCAGCAACGAGGCACGAGCAAGCGATCGCGTAGTGCATGGTGTTCTCCGTGAGGGTGCGCGCACTGTAGCGAGATCTATCATCTCCGACCCTTCAAGGAGCCCCCATGGCACGCGCGGCTGAACAGACTGACATCGTCGGGACCATCCGCACCCAGCTCGAGGAACTCTCCCGCGACCTGTGGTGGACGTGGAACCCCGAAGGCCGCATCCCGTTCGAGATGCTCGACCCCGTGCTCTGGCGCGCCACCAAGCAGTCGCCGATGCAGGTGCTCGATGCGGTGACCGACGAGCGCATCGCGCTCTGCGCGCAGGATGACCGCTTCCTCGATGCGCTGGCCAAGACCGGCAAGTCGCTCGAGGCGTATCACGACGCCGCCACCTGGTGGGGCCGCGGGGCGAAGGGCGACCTGAAGTCGCTGCGCGTGGCGTACTTCTGCAGCGAGTACGCCGTGCACGAGAGCATGCAGCAGTACGCCGGCGGCCTGGGCGTGCTGGCCGGCGATCACCTCAAGAGCGCCAGCGATCTCGGCATCAGCCTCTGCGCCGTCGGGCTCCTCTACCGGCAGGGCTACTACCTGCAGGAACTCGCCGAGGATGGCTCCACGCGCGTCTACTACCCCGAATACGACTTCGACCGCATGCCGGTCGAGGACACGGGTGAGATCATCGTGTGCCCCGTCGGCTCGAGCCGCGTGAAGGCCAAGGTCTGGTCGATGAAGGTCGGCCGTACGACCGTTTACCTCCTCGACAGCGACGTCAAGGGCAACAGCGACGAGGACCGCGAGCTCACGCGGGGCCTCTACCGCGGCGAACCGTCGCTTCGCCTGCGCCAGCAGGTGCTGCTGGGCGTGGGCGGCTGCATCGCGCTGCAGCATCTCGATGAACCGGTCACCGTCTATCACCTGAACGAAGGCCACGCCGCGTTCGTGGCGTACCAGCGCATCGCCCAGCTCGTGAAGGACGGCATGAAGCCCGCCGATGCGAAGGCGCATGTCAAGGCAACGACCGTCTTCACCACGCACACTCCCGTCCCCGCCGGCCACGACCGCTACGGTGTCGAGGAGGCCTACGAGGCACTGCGCCCGGTGCTGCGCCAGGCGCGCATCGACCAGGACGAGTTCGCCGCGCTCGGTCGCGAGAGGCCCGACGACTTCCGTGAACCCATCTGCATGACCGCGATCTGCCTGCGGTTCGCCTCGCGCATCAACGGAGTGAGCCAGCTGCACGGCGAGGTCAGCCGCGACATGTGGACCCATGTCTACGGCTGCGCGAGCAAGGACGTGCCGATCGGCAGCATCACCAATGGCGTGCACGCACGCACCTGGATCGATCCCGATGCGGAAGCCTTCTGGCGTAAGGAGATCAACCTTCGTCTTGACCGCCATACCCCGACCATGGACGGCTGGGAGAAGGCGCTCGGCGTCGATCGCTCCCGCTTCTGGGCCCTGCGCAGCCGGCTGCGCGCGCGCTTGGTGCACTTCATCCGCGAGCGGCTCGCACGGCAGGCGCTGCGCCGCGGCGAAGGCTCCGCCGGCGTGAACGCCGCGATGCAGGCCTTCTCCCCCGATGCACTCACGATCGGCTTCGCGCGCCGCTTCGCCACCTACAAGCGCGCGCCGCTGGTCTTCCAGGATCTCGAACGCCTGAAGTCGATCCTCAATGACCCGCGCCGCCCGGTGCAGCTGGTCTTTGCCGGCAAGGCGCACCCGCGCGACGTGCCCGGGCAGGAATACGCGCAGCGGATCCATGAACTCTGCAAGGAAGATGGCCTGCGTGGCAAGGTCGCGCTCATCGAGGAGTACGACATGGAGGTCGGCCGCATGCTGACCGCCGGCAGCGACGTGTGGCTGAACAATCCCCTGCGCCCCTACGAAGCCAGCGGCACCAGCGGCATGAAGCCGCCGATGCATGGCGGCATCAACTGCTCGATCCTCGACGGCTGGTGGCCCGAGAGCTTCGACGGCCGCAACGGCTGGGCCATCGGCGACACGCAGCCGATGCAGGACCGCGAAGCGCAGGACCGCAAGGATTCCCAGTCGCTCTACGCGATCATCGAAGGCGAAATGCGTCGCGAGTTCTACGACCGCGATGGCAGCGGCCTGCCCCAGCGCTGGATCGATCGAGCCCTGCAGAGCGCGGCCACCGTGCCGCCGATGTTCAACACGCACCGCATGCTGGCGGAGTACCTCCGCGAGGCCTACATCCCCGCCCACCGCGGCGGGCTGTGATCCGGGGCGGAGCGCTCAGCGCGCGCCGGCACGAGCACGGCCGGTCAGCACGGCCAGCGAACGGAGCCGTTGCGCCGCATCAGGCCGAAGGCTCGCTGCCCCGCGGGACTGCAGCCGCCAGTGCCAGTTGCCGCTCGCCGTGCCCGGCAGGTTCATGCGTGCTTCCGCACCCAAGCCCAGAGCATCCTGCATCGCCACGATCGCCGTGTTCGCTGGGCTCGTGAACGCCAGCCGGTTGAGCTGCGCCGCGGGATCGGACCCATCCCAGCCCATGTAGGCCCGCGCCCGCGCCTTCGCGGCAGGCTGCAGCTGCGCCCACCACCCGACCGTGGTGTCGTTGTCGTGCGTGCCCGGATAGCAGACGCAGTGCCGTGGGTGGCGATGCGGCGCCTCACCCGAGTCATCGCCGTAGAAGGCGTTGTGCAGGAGCTTCATGCCCGGCAGGCCGAAGTCATCGCGCAGCGCTACGACCGGCGGCGTGAGCGCCCCAAGATCCTCGGCAATCAGCGGCAGGCTGCCGAGCGCACGCTCGATCGCACCGAGCAGCTCGCGGCCGGGCGCGCGCTTCCAGGTCCCCTGCCTGGCGGTCTTGGCCGAGCCGGGGATCTCGTAGGCGTGATGGAAGCCGATGAAGTGGTCGATGCGCACCGCATCGAACCGCTCGACCGCCGCGCGCACGCGCTCGATCCACCAGCGATATCCGGTACGGCGGTGCTCGCTCCATCGGTAGTGCGGATGGCCCCACAGCTGGCCATCAGCGCTGAAGCAATCAGGCGGCACGCCGGTCACGACCGTCGGCCGTCCATGGCGATCGAGCCTGAAGAGCGACGGGTTCGACTGCACATCGGCCGAATCGAGCGAGACGAAGATCGGCACGTCGCCCAACAGCCGGATGCCCTTGGCCGCCGCAGCCTGCTTGAGCTCGGACCACTGCGCATCGAAGGCAAACTGCAGGAAGGCGTGCAGTCCCTGCCCGTCCTTCATGAACGCGCGCCAGCCCGGCAACCAGAAGCGCGCACGCCGCTCGAACGCCTTGAAGGACGACGACCGCAGCCCACCCTTGCGCCGGAACGCCTCGAACGCCTCTTCGAACCGCGGCCACTTGGCCGCGCGCGCCGCGGCATACCGGCTCGAACCGCGCGAGAGCGCGGGCGCCGCCCGCAGCGCCGACCTCGGAAGCAACCGATCGCGCACCAGGCCGTCGATCGAGATGAAGAGCGGCTCACCGGCGAACGAACTCGTGCTCGCGTACGGCGAATCACCGGGACCGATCGGCCCAACCGGCAGCATCTGCCACCACGTCAGGCCAGTGCGAGCGATCCAGTTCAGCGCATCGTGCGCGCCTGGCCCCAGATCGCCCACGCCGAACGCACCGGGCACGCTCGACAGGTGCAGCAGGACGCCGCCCGTGCGCGCATCGAAGATCGACGGCTTCATCGTGCCTGCCTCCACACCCGTGCTCCGATGGCGGGGATCGAGATCGCCTCGACCGTGCGCCCATCGACCGATGGATCGCTGTCGAAGACCAGATCCCACTGGCCCTTCATGCGCTCGATGAACGCGGCGTCGGGGGCGGCGACGTGCACCCGGTCCGAACCGTTCACGATGACCAGCAGCCGCTCCGAGCCATCCTCGCGCAGCCAGCCCCACAGGTCGCGCTCGTCATCCACGAGCACGGTGGTGAACGAGCCCGTGCGCAGCGCCGGATGCGCGTGCCGCAGTGCGATCACGCGCTGATACCAGTCGAACTGCCGCGAGTCGACCGCATCCTCGGCCAGCGCGTACGGCTCAAGATCCTTCCAGAGCATCGGCTTGCGATTCGTCGGGTCATCGGCGCCGTACATGCCGACCTCGTCGCCGTAATAGACCATCGGCGCTCCCGGGTGGGTCATCTGGATGAGCACGGCGAGCCGTGCACGCGCGTACTCCGGCGCACCGGGCTTCGTGCCCAGGTACGTGGCGTTCTCCTGCTCGCGGCTGCCGGCCTTGAACGCCAGGTCGCGATTCAGCAGCATGCTCACGAGGCGGTCGGTGTCGTGGCTGTCGTAGAGGTTCTGGGCGACGTAGGTCACCTGGTCGGCATACGAACGCCGCAGCTCGGCGAGCCTGCCATCCATCTCGCTCACGGGGATGGCGTCCTTGCCCTTGGCGAGCCACGGCAGCACCGCCTTCGCGAACGGGTAGTTCATCAGCGCGTCGAAGCAGCGGCCATCGACCCACTCCGGCTCGACCGTCCAGATCTCGCCGACGATGTAGGCCTGCGGGTTGATCGATCGAACGTGCGCGCACCACTCGCGCCAGAAGCCGATCGGCACTTCCTGCGGCACGTCCAGGCGCCAGCCATCAACACCATCGCTGGGATCGCCATCGCCGTCGGGATCCATCCATCGCCGAGTCAGGTCCATCAGGTGCTTGCGCAGCGATGCACTCGCCAGCCCATCCTTGTCCTTGCGGAACGCCGGCAGCTCGCCGAAGCCCGCCCAGCCCTGATAGACGAACGGTTCCCACGACGTGATCTCGAACCAGTCGGCGAAGCGGCTCGCCTGGCCCTTCGCCTGTACATCCTTGAATGCCGGGTGCTCGGTGCCCACATGGTTGAAGACGCCGTCGATGATGACGCGCATGCCCATCGACTTGGCTTCCTTGAGGAACTCAAGGAACAGCCGGTCGGTCGGGGTCCACGTCCACGTCGACGGATCGAGCAGGTCCTCCTTCGCCTCGGCCGCGGCGTAGTCGCCCTTCACGCCGAAGTGCTCGTCGACGTGCAGGTAGTTCGTGGCGTCGTACTTGTGGGCCGTGCGCGCCTGGAAGATCGGATTGAGGTAGATCGCGTTGATCCCCAGCGTCTTCAGGTACGGCAGCGCCCAGCGCAGCCCCTGCAGGTCGCCGCCGTACTTGCGCGAGAACACGAAGTGGTTGAAGAAGGTCTGGCCGTCCTTCCCTTCCCACTCGCTCGGCTCGTACCACGAGCTGCGCCAGGGGCGCACGGGCTGCGGGTCGTTCGACGGATCGCCGTTGCGGAAACGCTCCGGGAAGACCTGGTACCAGATCGCGTGCTTGGCCCACTCGGGCGTGGTGAAGGCCGGCGCGGGCGCCAGCGCATACGTCATGGGATCTCGTACGGTCATGGTTCCATCGGTGAGCAAAAAGGTGTACGGCGTTCCACGCGGCGCTGCCAGGCAGCCTGACCACCACGTGAACGCGCCTCGAGTCGTTTCGGGCGAGAGATCGATCCAGTCCACGCCATCGGCGGCCACGCGCACGCGCTCCACATCGTGGGCGAGCGTACGCATGCGCAACCGCACGCTGCCATCGGCCATCGTGCACGCTCCCATCGGGGTGCGTGCATCGTGCAGGATCGCGGCGGCCTCGATGCGACCATCGCCACGCACACCGCGGGCCGACTGCAGTGCGGCCTGCGCACCCAAGCGGAGCACCGAGTTGAACCCTCCGTGCCCATCAGGCTCGCGGTCCGCGTTGGCGGGATCGGCGATCCACTCGGGGGTGCCGCTACGCGTCTGCACGAACTTGTAGCGCACCGTGCCATCCACACCGATGCGCGCGCGCCACACGCCATCCGCGCCGCGCTGCATCGGGATCGCCTTTGCATTCCAGCGATTGAAGTCCCCTGCCACCGTCACGGACTCGACGGGTGTGGGCGGTCGGTACGAGAGCTCGACCTGCCACACGCCATCGGATGATCGTGCGACCTC
Organism: Planctomycetota bacterium; assembly: GCA_018970045.1. Taxonomy (GTDB): domain Bacteria; phylum Planctomycetota; class Phycisphaerae; order Phycisphaerales; family SM1A02; genus SYIB01. Next base: position 15,722 of record JAGWXC010000021.1, read on the forward strand.
GATCGATGGCGGCAGGCTCGGCGCGGCGAGTTCGCTCGTCGCCATGGGCACCTGTGGCGGGAACGGCGGAGCCAGCACGCCGCAGCCGAGAGCGATGATGAACGGCCGTGCGCGCATGCGGGTTTCCTATACTAGAACGATGCTCCGTGATGGTCGCACGAGTCTTGGCTCATGGCTGCGCCGCGGGGCCTTGGCCATCGTCGGACTCGTCATCGGCTGGGCGTTCCTGCACGTTGCCGTTCGCGAATGGAACCGATCAGGCGGCATCGATGGCCGTACTGAACTGGTCGTCATGCACTGGTCAGGCGACGGCGGGCAGGAAGAGGACCAGATCGTCGATGCCAGCCTGCGCGCCTTCGAAACCGCCAACCCCGGCATTCGCGTGCGTCGCGTCAACCCGGGCGATGCGGGCAGCTTCTACACGAAGCTCATGACCATGCTCGCCGCGGGCGAGCCGCCGGATGTCTTCTACGTCGGCAACGAGCGCGTACCCAGCTTCGCCGACATCGGGCTCATCCGCCCGCTCGAGCCGTTCCTGGAGGCCGACCGCGCGGCGAAGGATCCGACGGCCATCGACCTGGCTGACTTCTATCCGGCGACGGTCGATGCCTTCCGTTTCGACGGCACCGCCAGCGGCAAGGGTGCGCTCTACGGGATCCCCAAGGACTTCACGACCGTCGGCTTCTACCTGAACCTCGATCTCTTCGAGCGTGCGGGCGTGCCGGTGCCGGGCAACGACTGGACCTGGGACGACTTCATCGCGGCGGCCCGCGCCATCGGCCAGCTCCCCGATGCGACCGGCAGCGAGTTCGTGACCTGGGCCGCCATGCTGCGCGCGTACCTCATGACCGAGGGCGTCGATGTGAAGGGCGCGAACTTCGACGAACTCACGATCGAGGATCCCCGCGCCGTCGCGGCGCTCGAGCGCCTTCGTGCGTGGCGCCACGACGAGGACAACACCCTCACCAGCGGCAAGAGCAAGATCGCGACCGGATCGAGCGTCTTCCTCTCGGGCAAGGTCGGCATGGCGGGCCCCTTCGGCCGCTGGGTCGTGCCGAGCTATCGCAAGATCCCTGCCGCCGGCACACCCGGCGGCTTCCGCTGGGACTTCCGCCCGCTGCCGCGCGGCACGGCGGCCTCGAACATCGTCCTCACGGTCTCGTGGAGCATCGCGTCGCGGAGCAAGCACCCTGACCAGGCATGGAAGCTCGTCAAGTGGATGACCGATGACCGCAGCCAGCGCGACCTCGCGAAGCTCGGCCTCGCGATCCCCACGCGCAAGGCCGCCGCGATGGGACCGGAGTTCAGCGATCCATCGCAGGAACCCGCCAACGATGCGGGCTACCTGCTCGCCGCCGAGCGGGCCCAGGTCGTCGAGTGGCCGGTCAACCCGCAGTTCGAGTCGCTCTTCGCCAGCACCATGGATGCCGCGCTCAAGACCGGCACGATCAGCGTGCGCGAGGCGATCGACACGTTCCTCCGTGACTGGCGCAGCGAGAGCCAGTCACCGCTGGCCAAGGCCGACCTCGCGCCGATGCCGTGGCGCAGCCTCGCCGTGTCAGGTCTGGCCGTGCTGGCGGCCGCAACGGCGTGGTTCATCTGGTGGATGCGCTCATCGAAGGGTTCGCGCGCGCATCGCAGCGAGGAGCGCGCTGGTTGGCTGCTCGCCTCGCCGTGGGTCATCGGGTTCCTGGCCTTCATGGCGTTCCCGGTCGTGATGAGCCTGCTGCTCTCGCTCGCCCGGTGGAAGGGCGTGAGCACGCTTGAGGAAGCCGAGTTCGCCGGCCTCGCGAACTACGAGCGCCTGCTGACCGACGATGCGCGACTGCGGACGTCGCTGCGCGTCACGCTGTACTACGCGCTCATCGCCGTGCCGCTCGGCCAGGCGATCGCGCTCGGCGCCGCCATGCTCATGAACCTCAAGGTCCGCGGCATCGCGCTCTGGCGCGCGGCGTGGTACCTGCCGAGCGTGCTTGCGGGGGTCGGCGTGAGCGTGCTCTGGCGCTGGGTCTTCGATCCGGATGGCGGCCTCATGAACCGCCTGCTCGGCGGCGTGATCGCTGGGGCGGACCGCATGCTCGGATGGTTCGGCGCGGGCCCGACCGGCCTGGTCCCGCCGGAGTGGTTCGAGGCCGACGCCGCCGTCTGGGGCGCGCCCGCGTTCGCCATCATGAGCTTCTGGTTCATGGGCGGCACC
>JAGWXC010000022.1 GCA_018970045.1 Planctomycetota bacterium
AGTCGGCCTACCCCGCGAGCGATCGCGCCGCCTACGACGCCATCGCCGCCGCGGGCTCGCAGATGCTCCCCGCGTACCGGCCCATGGTGATCTACAAGGATCTTTACACCGTGCACGGCGGCTTCGTGAACTGGACCGCCGAGGGCCTGGGCATCGTCTCGTTCACCAACGAGCTCTGGAGCGACCAGCGCATCATGCAGAACGGGCAGGATCCCAACGAGGAGCAGCGTGCACGGTGGCGCGACGATGTCCTCTTCGGCCGCACCTTCAAGGACTGGACCGAGCTGCAGCACCCCACGCTCGGCACGGTCTTGGTGGGCGGGCCGAACAAGTGGTCCAGCCGCGTGACGCCGCACTTCATGCTCGAAGAGGAGTGCCACCGCAACTTCGCGTTCACGACCTTCCATGCGAGCCAGATGCCGCTCTTGCGGGCCGGCCAGACTCGCGTTCGATCGCTCGGCGAGGGCGTATGGGAGGTCACGGTCGAGGTCCGCAACGACCGTCGCATCCCCACGCGGACCGGCCGTGCCGCCGACCGAGGCATCGCGCGACCTGATGTGCTGACGGTCGGACTCACCGATCCTGCCGGCGTGGTCGCCGCCGCCGGCGTGGCCGAGGCAGGCGTGCTCGATCGCACGTTCGCGCCGGTCAGGGCCGAGCCGAGCCGACTGCGGGTCGAACGCGGCATTCCAGGCCTCGGCTCGACGGTCTTCCGGTTCATCGTTCGCGCGAACGCGGGATCGACCGCACGGCTTCGCTACGACAGCCAGAAGGCGTCGCCGCTGGAACTCGACGTCGTGCTGCAGGAGACCGTCGCACCGTGAACCTGCCGGCCGAGGCGGATCTGTGCATCGTTGGCGCAGGCGCTGCAGGTCTGATGGCTGCGGTGGCCGCGGGGCGATCGCTCAAGGCGATCGGTGCTCCGGGCACGATCGTCGCGCTCGATGGTGCGAAGACGCTCGGCGCGAAGATCCTGGTCGCAGGCGGTGGCCGTTGCAACGTCACGCATTGGCGCGTGACGGAGTCCGAGTACGCGGTCAATCGCCCGGCCGTGCGCAGCGTGCTCAGGCGCTTCGGTGCCGATGAGACCGTGCAGTTCTTCGACCAGCTCGGGGTTGAACTCAAGCGTGAGGCGACGGGCAAGCTCTTTCCCGTCACCGACAGCGCGCGCACGGTGCTCAACGCTTTGCTGCGGGCGGTCGAGGATGCAGGTGCATCGATCGTGCATCCGGCGCGCGTCACGGGCGTGAGCCGGAGCGACGGTGGATTCACGGTCGCGGGCGAATGGGGATCGATGCGTGCCGCGCGCGTGATCCTGGCCACCGGCGGCATGGCGCTCCCGCGCAGCGGATCCGATGGCGTGGGCTACGGGTTCGCGACGGCGCTAGGCCATTCGCTCACGCCGGCGATCCGGCCCGCGCTGGTCCCGCTCACGTTGCCGAGCGGTCACTGGATCACCGAGCTCAGCGGTCTAACCGTGCATGCCGAACTTGTGCTGCGCGGACCGACCGGCAAGCGGCTCGTGCACTTCGCCAACAGCACGCTCTGCACCCACTTCGGCCTCAGCGGGCCGAGCGTGCTCGACATCAGTCGCTATCTCCTCGACGCGCGTGATCGCGAACCGGGCACCACGCTCATCATGAACTGGATGCCCGGCGAATCGGCCGACGCGGCGGATGCGTGGCTCCTTGCCGCCAAGGGTCGAGGCCTGCTCGGCGTGCTCCGCGAGCGCCTGCCCGAACGACTCGCGCGTGCGATGCTCGCGCAGGCCCGTCTCGCCCCCGATGCCACGGTGCAGCAGACCCCGCGCGAGGTCCGTCGCCAACTCGTCGAGCTGCTCGTGGCGACGAACCTGCCGATCGAGGGTGACCGTGGGTTCACGCACGCGGAAGTCACGGCCGGCGGCGTGCCGATCGAGGAAGTCGACCTCGGTTCGATGGAGAGCCTCCGGTGTCCGGGGCTCTCGCTGTGCGGCGAGGTCCTCGACGTCGACGGGCGCATCGGTGGCTTCAACTTCCAGTGGGCGTGGGCGACCGGTTGGATCGCGGGCCAAGCCGCGGCGCGGGCGATCGCGCCGATCCCCCAGCCCACGGCCTGACGTTCAGAGCGCCGCGGCGAGCAGCGTGCGGAATCGCTCGCGCGCCTCGGCAACCGCAGCACCGTCGGCGGCGCTCGACGGATCGCGCATGCAGGCGCGGTAGCCATCGGCAAGCGCCCAGGCGGCCAGATCATCACGATCCGCCCTGCGCGGCACGAGATGCATGTGCAGGTGGCGCGCGCTTTCCCCGAAAGCGATCGAATACACCCGATCGACGCCAAGGGCCTGCTTCATGCAGGCGGCGATCCGCGCATGCAGCACCCCGAACCGCGCCGCATCCTCGTCGCCGAGGTCGGCAACCCCACCGACATGGTCCACGGCATCAAGTCGCAGCCAGCCTGCAAGTGGACTCGGCTCGGGATGGTGCATGACGAGGAACCGGCCGTCGGTCCAGAGCACGTGGCCAGCGGTGCGCGCCGCCGCGTGCTGCTCGCAGACGGCGCAGTTCACTTGGTTCCCTTGGGGCCACCGCCCTCGAGGTACTTCTCGCGGATCGCTTCCTCAAGATCGACGCCAGCGATGTTGGCCAGCGTGCACATCCACGCGAGGCAGTCGGCGAACTCCTCGCGGAGGTTCGCCGGATCGGGCTCGCCGCGCTCGAGCTTGCCGAGGGCGTGGGCCAACTCGCCGAACTCCTCGGCAAACCACAGGAAGGTCTTGCCCGCACCGCGCGCACTGTCCGTGGCGTAGTAGCGGTCGTGGATGAGCTTCTGGAACTCGGCGATGCGCATGCGCGGACTCTACGCCGCGACGTCCGCGGTCGTCGTTGCGGTGACTCGCGATCGTGCGCTCGTCCTTGCGCTTCCTCGGGTCCCGGCCGCGCGGACGCGCGCGAAGAACCCGCGCTCATCGGCGTTGCTTCCTTGCGCTCGCCCTCCCGCGACCTCGGGTTCCGGCCGCGCGGACGCGCAGCGAACCCACGCTCACCCGTCGCACTTGAGCGCGCTCGTCCTCCCGCGACCTCAGGTTCCGAACTGCGCGGACGCGCGCGCTGCACCCGGCTCCGCGCGCGCTCCTCCTGCGTCGCTCGGCGGGGCTGGCACCCGCCTCCGATGATCACGCACCGTGCCGCCTTCGCGACTCCGCAGGCCGCGCAGCTCGGAACCGCTCGGTCGCTCCGGACGAGCGCCGCAGCTTCCAAGCGCATTATTCAGCGCATCGAACCGAAACGTCCTGGGCGGGACTTGAACCCACAGCCTTCGCCTTCGGAGGGCGACGCTCTATCCAATTGAGCTACCAAGACAACGAACGATCGAGGACTGTACCAAGGCCCGTGCCCATCGCGCTAGCCTTGCCGCGTGTCCAGCACGGAGGCTGTCCAGAACCCTCGATCCAGCGGTGGCGACACGCCATCGGGGCGCGCACAGGCGTGGGCGCTCCACACGATCACCTGCGTGAATTCGCTGGGGACCGGTGTCCTCTGGAACGGGCTGAGCTTCCTCGTCGAGCGCGAGTACGCCTACACCAGGCAGGAAACACTGGCGCTGTACGTCGGTACGGCGCTGGCCTATGCGGTGGCGGCATGGTGGACGGGTTCACTGCTGCGGCGCCTGGGCAACCACGTCAGTCCGCGTGCATTCCTCGGATGGATCTTCGTCGCGCAAGGGCTGGCGGCACCGCTCGTCCTCATCCCGGGCTCGAGCATCGGGCTCGTGGTCGCGGCGACGGTGCTCTCGGTCGCGGGTGCCATGATGTGGCCCGTGGTCGAGGCCTACGTGAGCAGCGGCAAGGACGGCCACGCCATGCGTCGCTCGATCGGACTGTGGAGCATCAACTGGATGGTCTCCGTCGGCGCGTGCCTCCTGCTCATGGCGCCGCTGTACGCGACCGGCCACACGCGGTGGGCGATGGTGGCGGTCCTGCCGATCAGCGTCCTGAGCATCGTGTGCTTGAGATTCCTTCCTCGCGCACCCGCTCCGCACGGCGAAGAACACCACGATGCCCCCGCGTCGTACCGACCGATGCTTGCTAGCGCACGCGTGCTGCTCCCGACGGCGTACGTCGTGGTCGGTGCGATCAGCCCGATCCTTCCCTACGCGATCGATGCCCTCGCGATCGATCCCGCGTGGCGCACGCCGCTGGGTTCACTCTGGCTCTTCGCTCGCGCAGCGGCTGTGTCGGTGCTCGCCCTCACGCACTTCTGGCACGGCCGTTGGCAAGGACTGGTGCTCGCGGCACTCGCGCTCGCCAGTGGCTTCACGATGGCGGCCCTCGCACCCAACACGATCACGCTCGTCGTCGGCCTCGTGTCGATCGGGGTCGGGCACGGCCTGCTCTACTACAGCGCGCTCTACTACGCGATGCGCCTGGAGCGGGCCGACGTGGATGCGGGCGGCATGCACGAGGCCCTGATCGGCGTGGGCTACGTGGTCGGCCCGGGTGCCGCGCTCGCGGGCGGGTTGTGGGACGGCGCGCGGGGCATCGTGATCGTGGAACTCATCGTGCTGGCGATGGCGATGCTGCTGGCGCTGCGGGCATGGGGTCGGGCGGCGTGACCAGCCACTCCATGACGGCCGGCAACACGGTCGGCACGATCATCGTGTGCCCCTCGTCACCATGCACCGTGCACTCGATGCGTGCGCCGCGTTCACGGAGCGACTGGGCAGACGCCGCAATGCGTGCGGCATCCATCAGCGGATCGAGTGCGCCGAGTTCGACGCGGATCGGCGGGAGCCCCTTGCTTGCATCATCGTCCATGGCCTCGCTGCCCGTTCCCGGCACGCCGCCGAAGCCACCCCAGCCTGCAAGCAGCGATGCCCGTGCGATCGCAGCTGAGCGCGCGCGCACGATCGAGCCGGTTGCCGCCGCACCCATGCTGTGACCGACGACCGCCACGCGTGCGCGGTCAATGCCCCATTCGGCGACAAGGCGCTCGACGAGGCCGTCGAACAGCACGGGACTGGTCGCGAAGACCGTCGTGTTCGGGGCCACCACCACACAACCGAGCCGCTCGGCCTGACGAACGATCTCGCCCTGCCCGTAGGCGGAGAAGAACATGCACTCATCGCCGCCAGCGCCATGCAGCGCGATCACGAGCGGCGGACTAGATCCGGGACGCACCGAATCGGGCACGTACACGCGACACGGCATCCTCACGCCACCCACGTCGATCGTGCGCCACTGGTCGCCCCGACGCCCGACGAAGAGCGGCTCGCCGGCCTCGAGCCGGTGCAGGTCCTCGCTCACCATTGACCAGATCCTGGCCTGATCCATGACCAGCTGGATGGTGCGGCGCGGCGAAGGATCGTTGGTCAGGAGCGCCGCCCGAGCCCGCGCCTCGTCGAGGTCGGCCGTCGTCGCGCGACCTGCAGCCGCAGCAACGTCGATCGCCCGCTCGGCCTTGTGGCGAAGTTCATCGGGCGATGCATCAGTGACCGCAACCGATCGAAGCCGCAACCAGTCGCTGGCCGGATCCTCCGACACCCGAACGTCGATCGTTCGAGCGCCTGCATCCTCACTCATCGCCAGGGTGATGGTGGCCGGCGGCGTGATCTGCAGCGGTTCGCCACCGCCGGCACGGAGCGTGACGGGCACAGCCGCACCCGACCGTGGTGCCTCCACGGTCACGACCATCGAGGCCTCGTCGGCGCGGAGCGCGCTCCGCGCAGGGACCACCCGCACCTGCATGGCGCGAAGCAGATCCTCGCGCTCGGCGGCACCCTGCACGCCGAACACATCAAGGGTGAGCGCATCGAGCGCGTCAACGGCCTCGGCGAGCCGATTCTGGAAGAAGAGCAGCGTGAGCGAATCGAACCGACGGTTGAGCTCAGCGCGCGGCATGCCAGCGGGTCGATCAGCCACGGCGGCTTCGAGCCGCTGGAACGCTGCGGCCAACTCCGCCTTGCTGACGGCAGCGCGCACGGCAGTCTGCGCGCTGGCCAAGCTTGCGCAGCACGCCAGAGCGAGCGCGCAGATCCATCGCACACCCTTCATGACGCCGGTGCCTTGATCGCCGAGAGCGCGCGGAGCGCGGCGTCACGCGCGGTCGCGTGGTCCACGATGGGCCGCGGATACGTCTCTCCAAGCACCACTCCTGCCGCCGCGAGCACCGCCGTGGGTGCTTCCCATGGCTTGTGGATGAGCTTGTTCGGGAGCTGCGACAGCTCGGGGACCCAGCGACGGACGTAGACCCCATCGGCGTCGAACTTCTCACCCTGCAGCACCGGATTGAAGATCCGGAAGTACGGCGCGGCATCGGCGCCGCAGCCCGCGCTCCACTGCCAACCGAGCGAGTTGCTCGAAAGATCCGCATCGAGCAAGGTGTCCCAGAACCAGTGCGCGCCGTGGCGCCAGTGCTGACGAAGGTGCTTCACCAGGAACGAGCTCACCACCATGCGCACTCGATTGTGCATCGTGCCGGTGGCCCACAGCTCCCGCATCCCAGCGTCAACGATCGGGTACCCCGTCTGCCCGCGCTGCCAGCGCCGAAGCGCCTGCCGGTCGTCGTGCCATGGGAACGCCTCGAAGGCTGGCTGCAGCGGTCGTTCGGCAGTGTGCGGAAAGTTCGCCAGCACGTGGTGAGCGAAGTCGCGCCAGAGGAGCTCCGCCTGGAACTTGTCGATGGTGCCTCGCCAGGCAGGCTGCGCGCTGGCCGCGCGCTCGGCCTCGTGCCAGATCCGCCGCGGCGAGAGTTCACCCGCATGCACGTGCGGGCTGAGTCGACTCGCTGCTGGCTGCGACGGGAAGTCCCGCCCCTCCGAGTAGACCGAGACCGGGCCTGCGAGGAACGCCTTCAAGCGCTCCTTCGCGCCAACCTCGCCGGGCGTCCACAGCGCGTGGAACGCGCCATCCCAAGGCTTCGACGGCTGCAAGCCCAGCGACTCGATCGATGCGCTCGCGAGTGCGCCGCCGAACCACGGCACGGTGCGCGGGGCGCCGCGTGCAGCATCGAGCTGGCACCGTGCCCGCCAGGCCTTCGAGAACGGCGTGTAGACCTTGTACGGCACGCCGGTCCCGGTGCGGAGCGACCATGGATCGTGGAGCAGCGAACCGTTGGCCCAGACCACGCCGACCCCGGCCTTGGCGAGCTCGCGCTGCGCTGCAGCGTTCGAGGCCCGCGCCGCCGGTTCGAAGCGTTCGTTCGCGTAGACGGTGTCGGCGCCGGTCTCTGCGGCCATCGCGCGCAGCACTGCAGCGCGAGGACCCTCGCGGATCACCAGCCGACCGCCAAGCGCACGCATCGAGGCGTCGAGCGAACCCAGGGACCAATGCAGCCACCATCGGCTCGCGCCGCCCGGCGCCCAGTCCCCTTCGCCCTCGGGATCCCAGACGTAGAGCGCGATGACCGGTTCGCCGCGCTCGCATGCAGCGCGCCACGACGGCTGGTCATCCAGCCGGAGATCGTTCGAGAACCAGCAAATCGATGGTGCCATCACGCACGTCCCAGTTCGAAGTCGAGGGCATCCTGCAGGAGCGGGAAATCCCAGCGGAAGCCGAGCTCGGTGGCGCGCGTGGGCTGTGCAAACTGACCGCGCAGGAGCAACGACTCGCCCATCTCGCCGAAGAGCATGCGGACCACCGCGGCCGGCATCGGCGCGATCGCCGGCCGGCGCAGGCTGCGCCCGAGCGCCTTGGCGAACTGTCGCTGCTCCACCGCTTCCGGTGCCACGGCGTTCACCGGTCCGGCCCAGCGACCGTCGACGATCGCCGTCGCGATCATGCCCAAGAGGTCATCCGACGCGATCCACGAGATGCCCTGCTTGCCGGACCCGATCGGCCCACCGGCACCGAAGAGGAATGGCGTGCGCATCTTGGCCACCGCACCGCCTGCGGCCGTGACGACCATGCCCGCGCGAAGGAAGACGACACGGATCCCGGCATCGATCGCAGGTTGCGCCGCGGCCTCCCACTCCCTCGCGAGCTGCGCGATGAAGTCGCTGCCTGCCGGATCGCGCTCATCCACGGTCCGGCCGTGTTCCGTGCCGTAGATCCCGATGCCGCTCATGCAGACGAGCACCTTCGGCTTGCGCTCCACACCCGCCAGCAGCGTGCACAGATGCCGCGTGGCGGCGATCCGGCTCTCGCGCAAGACCTCCTTGCGCGCAGGGGTCCATCGTTCATCGGCCAGGTTGGCACCGGCCAGGTGCACGATCGCATCGAGCGACTCAAAGGGCGCCGTCGCCACACGCTCGCCACCCGGATTCCACTGGATCTCCCCACGGCTGGCGCTCGCCGAGCCCCGCGTGAGTCGCTTCACGCTCGTGCCGCCGGTCGTGAGGAACGCCTGCAGCTGCCGGCCGACCAACCCACTCGCGCCCGTGATGCCCACGCACAGACCCGAGAGCGCCGCACACTCCCGGTGCCGATGCAGGTCATTCGCGAGGCGGCGATGGCGGAACCTGAACGCACGCTCAAGATCGCCACGCACCAGCCAGCCGCCCACCATGGGACCGATGGGCGGCACAGGGAGCTCGTACTGGATGTCATCGGTGATCGCGCTCGCCGCACCGCGCTCCTCGAACCGGTGCTGATGACGCCAACGACGGAACGGACCGCGCACCTGGATGTCCACGAAGCCCGTCGCCGGATCGACCTGCTCGTGGCGGGCGATCCAGCGGATCGGCAGCAGTCCCTTGTGCAGGATGAACTCGGCGATCGCACCATCGACCATGGGCACGGGCGCCTTCACCACGTCAACCTCTTCCCACGGCGGAAGCATGCGCTGCAGCGCACCCTCGCGCATGTGCCAGTGGGCCAGGTCGCCGCGCGAAGCGGGCATCGGACTCGAGCGCGTGAATCGGCTCATCGCAATGCCTCCGCCGTGATCGGCTTGCCATGCACGAGGAGCTCGCGCACGATCGATGCCACGCGCTCATCACCACGACGCTGCTCCGCCGAACGCTTGCGCACGCTTCCCATGACCAGGCTCATGCGGGGATTCTCCCTCAAGGACGCCTCGTGGCGGCTCAGGAAAGCCCAGTACATCGGCGTGATCGGGCAGGTCGAGCCCGGGGTGAAGCGGCATCCATCGCAGAAATCGCCCATCTTGCGGACGTACGCACTGCCGCAGACATACGGCTTGGTCGTCATCACCTCGCCTGCGCTGTAGGTGGCCATGCCGAGCACGTTTGGCTCGACGACCCAGTCCCAGGCATCCATGTACGCCACCCAGAACCAATCCGTGAGTTCGCGCGGATCCACGTCCAGCAGCGTCGCGATGTTCCCAAGCACCATGAGCCGTGTGATGTGGTGGCTCCATGCCTCGGCCCATACGCCCTCGACGACCTGATCCAGGCAACGAAGCCCGCTCGGCGCTCCCCAGAACGCCGGCGGCAGCGGTGTGGATCCACCGCCGGCCTGCGCCGCCCACGATGGCCGCGCACCGCCATCGACGCCATCAGGCGCCTTGGCAGCGGTAGCCCACGCACCGCCTGACCATCGAGCAAACCCGCCATCGCCCGGAGCCTGCGCCACCGGCCCCGCAGCCGCGCCCAAGCCCGTGCGAAAACCATCCGTGGCCTCGTGCACGTGGTGGACGAACTCGCGCCATCCGATGACCTGCCGAACGAAGCCTTCGCGGCAGGCCAGCGGCACATCGAGCTTGAGCACATCGTCGACGAGCCGGTGCGGCAGGATCCGCAGCACATTGAGCACTGGTGAGATGCGTGAATGGAAGAGGCCCCTGCTCCGCGTGCTCATCGCGTCCTCGAAGGGACCGAAGTGCGGCAGGCAGTCACGCAGCGCCCACGACCAGAGCGCGTGCGTGTCCTGGAGCGTGGCCGGCAGCGCGCGCACATCGACCGTCCCGGGATGGTGCGCAAAGCGCTCGTTGATCTCGCGTTCGACCTCTGCGCGTCGAGCGGTCATCGCAAAGACCGGCGGTTCCGGCGCCGCGGGCACGCCATCCCATCGCTCTCGATTCTCCGTATCGAACGACCATGCACCGCCCTCGGGCCGACCCGCCGCATCCACCATGATGCCCAGCCGCTTGCGGACCCGACGGTAGAACGCATCCATCCGCCAGCCGCCTTTGGGCATCGGGCCGAAGTCCTCGGCGGTCGTCATCCAACCTTCATGAGGAACGAACGCCACCACGCCCTCGGCGACCAGCGGCGCCAGCTCCGCGCGCATTTCGCGCTCCGCCGGCTGCATGCACACGAAGGCACCAGAAGCCCCAAGCGCTCGGTGCGCGGCCCGCACGAGATCGAGGATGGAGCCGCTCCCGCGCGCGCAGTGCACGGGCCGACTGGCCGCGCGGCACTCGTCGGCGAACTCGCGTGCGTTCAGGAGCAGCATCGCCAGGCGCTGCCGGTGGTACGGCCGCCGCGACATCCATTCATCGCTCTCGACCATGATCACGCCCGCACGAGGATCCTGCGCGAGCGGGCCAACGTCCTGCGTCAGCTGATCGGGCAGCGCGAGCACCCAGGTCGTGGCACGATCACCCCGCCCCGACCGCGTGGCCTGCACGGCAGCCCGCCCAGCATCCACCGTCGCGGAGCTTCGGCGGGTTCGTGGCGCATCGGCTCCCGTGGTGCGTGGGCGAGGCATTGCAGCGGCTTCGCGGGCCGCGCCCCGTGGATGCAACCGGGCATCGACGATCAGTAGCATCAACGACGTGCCGCGCGTGCTTGCCCCCCTCCTCGTCCTGCTGGCGACCATGGCCGCAGCCGCCGACGACGGAATGGCCCGTCTGCGCGCCAGCGGCATCATGCGCTGGGGCTGCGACATCAGCGGTGGTGCGCCCTTCGCGTTTCCAGATCCATCCGATCCCGATCGCGTCATCGGCTTCGAGGTCGAGATCGCGGAGGAACTCGCCCATCGGCTCGGCGTGCGTGCCGAGCGCTTCAGCGCCGATTGGCTGGCCTTGATCGATGCCCTCGAGGCCGATCGCTGCGACCTCCTCATCAATGGCTTCGAGGTCACCGCTGACCGCGAGCGCGTGGTGGCCTTCTCGACGCCGTACTTCCGCTACGCGCAGCAGCTCGTCGTGCGGGCCGAGGACCGCGACCGGTTCACGTCGCTCGCGGATCTTGCCGGACGGCCGATCGCCGTGCTCAACGGCTCAGCGAGCATCGAGAGCCTGCGCTCCGCTGGCGTGCCACCGTCGCTCATCGTCGAGTACGACGACTCGCTCGCGCCGTTCACGGAGACCATCCTCGGGCGCGTCGACGCCTGCCTGCAGGAGTCCTTCATCGCCCAGTTCTTCGCAGGCCACGATCCGCGCCTGGCGCTCGTCGATGCCGCCTTCGACCCGGGCATCTACGCGGTGGTCGTTCGCCAGGGCGACGATGACCTCCTCGCGAGCGTGAACGCAGCGCTGGCGAGCATGCGGGCCGACGGCACGCTTGGTCGCATCCTGCAGCGCTGGGGCCTCTGGAGCGACGCGCAACGCGAGTTGGGCATCGATCGCGGGCCCATCATCGCCACGATTCCCGAAGCGATCGGCACCCCGCCCGAGGATGGCCTGCCCTGGTCGCTTGTGCTCTGGTCGCTCGCGCGCGCCGCGGCGATGACGGCACTCCTCACGATCGTGAGCATGCCGATCGCGACCTTCGTCGGGTTGCTGCTCGCCATCGCGATCTTGCATGGACCGAAGCCCCTGAGCCGGTTCTGCCACGGCTATGTCCTGCTCACGCGCGGCACGCCGCTCCTGGTGCAGATCTTCCTCCTCTACTACTCGCTGCCTGCGCTGGGTGCCTGGCTGGGCATCCCCGAACTCCTGACCTGGAACAAGGTCGTGGTCGGGATCGTCTGCCTGGCGGCCAACTACGCCGCCTACGAAGCCGAGATCCACCGGGCCGCACTCCAGGCGATTCCGCAGTCGCAGTGGGACGCTGCACGCGCGCTCGGCTTCACGCGCGCCCAGACGCTGCGATTCATCATCGTGCCGCAGAGCTGGCGCCTGTCGCTGCCGGCGATCATCAACGACCTCAACAGCCTCATCAAGGACTCGAGCCTCGTCAGCATGATCGGTGTGCAGGAACTGCTCGCCGTGGCCCTTGGCATCGGCAAGGCCAGCTTCGCCGTGCCGAGCATGCTGGTCGCAGCGGCCGCGTTCTACCTTGTGCTGAGCCTCCTCGCCGACTGGTTCGGCCAGTCCCTCGAGCGCCGTGCCCGCACCGTCGGCACGCTGCCGGAGCCCATCCATCGATGACGACGCCAGCCCTCGAAGCCAAGGGAATCTCGAAGCGCTGGCCACGCACCGGCGCGGTGCTCGCGGACTGCTCGCTGCGCGTTGAGCGCCGCACGGTCCACGCGCTGATCGGTGCGAGCGGCAGCGGCAAGAGCACGCTGCTGCGTTGCCTCGGCCTGCTCGAGCCTCCTGATGCCGGCTCAATCCTCGTCGATGGCGCGCTGGCGGTCGATCAAGGCGTCGTTGCAGCGGATCGCAGCGTCCGACGCTCGGTCGGCATGGTGTTCCAGGAGCCAAGCCTCTTCGCCCATCTGTCGGCGCTGGCCAACGTCTCGCTCGCCCCGCATCGCGTGCTGGGCCTCGATCCTGAATCAGCCCGGAATCGTGCATGCAGCGCACTCGATCGCGTGCACGCGCTGCACCTGGCCGATCGACGACCCGATGAACTCTCCGGCGGGGAACGCCAGCGCGTGGCCATCGCCCGCGCGCTCGCCATGGAGCCCTCCGTCCTGCTCTGCGACGAACCCACGTCGGCCCTCGATCCACTGCTCACCCGCGAGGTCATGGCGGTGCTCCGCGAGCTCGCGCTCGATGCCGGGACCACGATGGTGGTCGTCACCCACGACCTCGACTTCGTCGCTGCCGCGGCGGACTCGGTGGATTTCCTGCATGCCGGTCGCATCAGGATCTCGGGGACCGCCGACCTGCTCGGTACCCGCGGGCTCGATGACGAGCTGGACCGATTCCTGCAGCGGTCCTGATTCGAACGCAACGCCACAGGCTGCGTAGACTCCGCATCATGGCCGCCACGAAGGACTCGACGTCGGGCACCACGCCCGCATGCGCCCCCTGCTCACGATTGGGCTTCGTCATCACGCGCCTGGCCGTGCCGGCGTGGATCACCGCCGGTGCGCTCACCAAGCTCGTTGAAAACGACCCGCGCAACCTTCCCAAGCCCATCTTCGATCTCGTGCTCTCGCTCGATGGCACCTTCGGCCTGCAGGGCGTGGCCTGGATGGACTTCGCGCTGCGCTCCATCTGCGGCGTCGAATTCGTCATCGCCGGCATGATCCTGTGCATGCCCAGGATCGCTCGGCCGCTGGCCACGGCGGTGCTCGCCCTCTTCTGCGTCATCCTGCTCTGGCTGATCGGCACGGGGTGGGCCAAGGATGGCTTCGAGGCCGTCCTCAAGGGTTCGTGCGGCTGCTTCGGCAAGTCGGGCATGAATCCGCTGTACATGCTCCTCATCGACGGCACGTTGCTGGCCGGTGTCATGCTCACCGGCAAGGCGTGTGGTTGCGGCCAGCGCTCGTGGACCGCGGGTGGAGGGCGCGCCGCGATCGTTGCCGCCATCGGCATTGCCGTGGCGTTTGGGATGCCAGCCCGATCGGTGCAGTTGGAGGATCCGGCATCGACCACGCCAACCACGCCAGTAGTGACACCGCCGGTCACGCCGCCGGTCACGCCGCCGGCCAATCCGCAAGCCAATCCACCGGCGGTCGTCCCGAGCGTGCCAACCACGGCATGGCCTGCGCGCCCTGCACAGGTGCAGCCGTACTACCTCCCCGACTTCGCGACCTGGCTCGGCAAGCCGCTGTCGTCGCAGCCCGAGATGGCCCTGCTCGATGCCCCCCCGCCGGCCACGATCGCCAGCGGAACATGGATCGTGATGCTCTACCGAGCCGACTGCGAGCACTGCCATGAGGTGCTCGAAGCCCACTTCGTCGGCTCGCTCAAGCGCCCGGCGCTCCTGATCGGCATTCCCGATCACGACCCCGCGAACGAGCAGCCCATGCCGTGCACCGAGTGCACCATCCGCACGTTCCTCAAGGGCCCGAACTACGTGGTGCAGACGCCGGTGGTCATGCGCATCAAGGATGGCGTCGTCGAGGCCGTCTGCACCGACCACGAAGACGCCGCGAGCCTGGCCGATGTCCTGGAGGGTGGCTCGTGAGCGAGGCATCGTCGGGTGGGCGCTCCTTCGATCTTGAGTACCGGGAAGGCCACATGCGGCTGGGCGTGGCGTTGCTGCTCGTCGCCGCGGCCGGTTTCCAGTGGAACGGAGGCACCTCGTGGCTCCCGGTCTGGCTGGGGAACATGGGCCTTCGGTTCGGGCTCGACGGCCTCGACAGCCTTCGGGTGCTGATCGGCCTCGAACTCACGGGTGCTGGCCTCTGCCTTGGGCTTCGCCGCATCGGCGCCAAGGTGGCTTGGGCCTGCGCCTTGGTCGCCGCATTCGTCTCGCTCGCGGAACTGGCCGCGCTCAATGCCCCCGGTGCGGTGGCGGCTGGTTCGGGCGCATCGGCCA
Source organism: Planctomycetota bacterium (assembly GCA_018970045.1). Taxonomy (GTDB): domain Bacteria; phylum Planctomycetota; class Phycisphaerae; order Phycisphaerales; family SM1A02; genus SYIB01. The sequence continues at coordinate 14,482 of JAGWXC010000022.1, forward strand.
TGGTGCTGCCGATCGTCGTGCTCGCGGTCGCCGTGCTGTTCCTGGTGGCCAAGCCTGCACCGTCGGCGGCCGCGCCCCAGTCGGCGCTCTCGGTCGTGGTCACCGCCATCATCGCCTTCACGAGCATGATGGGCATCGCCACGCGCCTGCCCGTCGAGAACACCGTCAAGACCGAGGCCTTCGCGAACCAAGGGCTCAAGGCCATCGATCTCGCCTTCGAGTCGTGGAAGGGCCGCACCTTCGCCGATGCCGGCGTCGCCAAGCACCTGCCGCAGCTGACCGCTGCAACCCTCGAAGGCGATGCGATCGTCGTCTTCTACAACCCCAAATGCGGACAGTGCCACGAGGTCTTTGACCGCTGGCTCGCGTCCGGCCGCAGCGAGAAGATCATCGCGGTCATGGTGCCTGCAGCCGATGGCGCCGTCGAGGCCGCGGGCGATGGGGACATCGGCGACATCAATTGCCCCACGTGCGTGCGGCTCGAGCTGCCCAAGGGCCCAACGTGGCTCATCACCACGCCAAGCGTCGCCGTGCTCAAGGAGGGCGTGATCCGTTGCACCGCAGACAAGGACTTCACGTCGTGCCTTGGCGCCCCGCCCGCTCCGTGAACTGCGCCTCGCCGCCCTGGATCTGCAACTCCCAGTCGGGACCAGCGTCGTAGACCCTCGGCTCGGGGTCGTTGCGGAGCAGTTCCTCCGCCCAGAAACGGCTGTCGCCCCGCGCGCTCGGCGGCTGCATCAGCTGGATCAGGTACGGAAGCACCTCGGGAATCGCGCGTTCCATCCCACCAAGCTCGAAGCGGTAGTCCTTGTTCTCGGGATCCGCGCGTTGCGACATGCGCAGCGCGTTGCCCATGCCGTCGATCGCCTCGGCCGTGTGGGCCACGTGCACCGCAGCCTTCGGCCATCGTTCGAACAGGTGCGGCAGCACCTTGGTGCGCAGCATGCCGCGCGCCGACTCAGGATCCTCGTTGGAGGCATCGTGGTGCCACGGCACGCCGAGCTCCTCCGCGAAGGCGACCAGTCGAGCCTTCGGGATGTCGAGCAGCGGCCGCATCAGCACCACGTCCTCGCCCAGTCGGCGGCTCCACCGCATGCCGCCCACGCCGAAACTCGCACCGCCTCGGCAGAGCGACATCAGCACGGTCTCGAGCTGGTCGTCGGCGTGGTGCGCCGTCAGGACGGCGCCCATCCGCTCCTGCAGCACGCACTCCGTCAGCGCCTCGTAGCGCAGGCGCCGCGCCGCTGCCGCGAGATTGCCGGGTTCCTCGGCCGGGTGCACGTCCCGACGGACGAACGGGACCTTGAGCACGTCGCAGTGCGCACGCACCGTTTCGAGTTCGCGCTCAGCCTCGGGGCGCAGGTGGTGATGCACGCAGCACGCGGCGATGCGTGACGGGCCGCTCCCCCGCTCCTGCAGCGCTGCCATGATCGTGAGCAGCGCCATGCTGTCGGCGCCGCCGCTGACCGCCACGACCGCATCCGGCATCGCGGCGGGATGCCGCGTGCACCACAGACGCAGGTTCCGCTCGACCTCGTGCGCGAGGGGATGACGACCGGCTCGAAGCACAAGCGCGCCGCGGGGATCCACGGCGCGCATCGTAGTGCTCTGGTCTGGTCGCGCTCAGGCCACGGCGCGAGCTCGGCGCAGCGTGCGCGCCGCGGGTGCCGCAGCCTTCTTCGCAGCGGCGGGCGCGAAGATCGATTCCATGCTGTCCACGAGTTCGCGGGGCGTGCGGGCCACCACGTTGGCGCCGATCTCCTCAGCCAGTCCCGGGACGCGGTTGAAGATGCCGCCGCCGCAGACGATCTGCATGCCGGCGTGGCCCCCGTTGTTGCGGAACATGTCGATCAGCATGCGGAAGCCAGGCGTGTCCTTGCCGCTCGCCGCCCAGAGCAGCAGCACGTGCGGCTTGCGGTTCGTGCATTCCAAGTAGATCTCGTCGTTCGCCACGCCGCCGCCGGCGAAGAAGACATCGAAGCCCGCCGCCTCGAGCATGTCGGCTGCCATCTGGCTCGCCAGATCCATGCTCTCGTCCACGCCACCGAAGATGCACACGCGCACGTCGCGGCGCGCACGGCGGGTGTAGTTGGCGGCGACCTGGTCCACGACCTGGCGCAGCGTACGAATCGCGTAGTTGTGGGCGAGGGTCGTGAGCTGGTCGTTGCGATAGTGCGCGAAGATCATCTCGAGCACCGGCCACGCCACGTCGTTCATCGCACCTTCGGGAGTCAGGTCCGAGCAGAGCTCGTCGGCGAGCGTGCGGGCCGCCGTGCGGTCACCGGTGAGCAGGGTGTTGAAGAGGTTCTCGATGGCGATGTCAGTGTGCATGGTCAGGTCTCCTTCGGGGTTCGTGGCAGGCTTCGTCCTGCGCACCGTGTTCATCGGGAGGAACCGTCATCGCTTCACAGATCGCCTCATGCACGCCTGCATGTGCGATATTGGACGCCCCAAACCCCGTTCCAGGCGCCGCAGCGCGCCTAGACTGGCCGTTATGCGTCAGCACGAGACGGCCGATCCCGCCTGGACCGCCAACGACCTGGAGCGAAATCCCCACGCCGCGAGCGACAAGGCGATGCGCGTCCAGCGCATGTTCACCTCGATCGCGCACGCCTATGACCTCAACAATCGACTGCACAGCTTCTGGCGCGACCAGGCGTGGCGCCGTGCGGCGGTCCACATGACCGAGCCGGTCCGCGGCGCGCGCGTGCTCGACTGCGCGTGCGGCACCGGCGACCTGACCGAGGCCTTCGCGAACGCTGGTGCAAGCACCGTGACCGGGCTGGACTACACGGCGGCGATGCTCGACCTGGCGAAGGCCAAAGCCATCGATGGCCGCCGCCTGCGCGTGCAGCCCGCGTACGTGCAGGGCGATGCGCAGTCGCTGCCGTGGCCTGACGCGAGCTTCGACATCGTCTCGATCGCGTTCGGCATCCGCAACGTCGATGACACGCTGAAGGCGCTGAAGGAATTCCACCGCGTGCTCGCGCCCGGCGGTCGCCTCGTGGTGCTTGAGTTCGGCGAGCCGGGCTTCGCGCCCTTGCGCTGGTTCAATCGGCTCTACACGCACCACATCATGCCGCTCACCGCGAGCCTGATCGCGCGTGATCGCAGCGGTGCCTACCGATACCTTCCGCGGAGCGTCGAGACCTACCTGAGCCCCGAGCGCCTTCGCGCCCAGGTGGCCGAGGCCGGTTTCGTGGAGATTCGCCAGCAACGAATGACCTTCGGGGTCTGCGTGGGCACGCTCGGCGTCAAGCGCTGAGGTCGGGCGACGCAGCACCGGCTGCATCAACGCGGCCGGCGGCGAAACCGCTCGGTCCATGACCGACCACCTGATCATGCACCGTAGGATCCCGATACGGAGATCCAC
>JAGWXC010000023.1 GCA_018970045.1 Planctomycetota bacterium
CCAAGGCCAGCGGCGAGTCCCGCCAGCCCGACAAGGATCCGCGCGAGATTTACGACCCGTGATCGGCGCGCGGATCGGCCACGGCTACGACCTGCATCGACTTGAGCCGGTGGCACCCTCGGGTGCAGGCCGGCCGTTCGTGCTCGGCGGGTTGAGGATCGATCACGACCGAGGCCCCGTTGGCCACTCCGATGGCGACGCGTTGCTCCATGCCGTGACCGATGCCATCCTCGGCGCGCTGGCCGAACCCGACATCGGCCAGCTCTTCTCCGACCGTGACCCGCGCTGGGACGGTGCCGACAGCACGATCTTCTTGGCTGAAGCCGTACGACGCATGCGAGCACGGGGCCTGCGCATCGGCAACGTGGATGCCACCGTGATCTGCGAACGCCCGAAGATCGGACCCGTGAAGGATGCCATGCGTGCACGGCTGGCTGAATTGCTCGGTGCGGACCTCGGCGCGATCAACATCAAGGGCAAGACGCACGAGAAGGTCGATGCGGTCGGCGAAGGACGCGCGATCGAAGTGCACGTAGTCGCCCTCCTCATGCCATGAGTGCACCGCTCGTGCCGAGCGGGCACGGCGCACGCATGATGGATCGACGCTGATGCCACCGAACCTGCAGCGGCCATGTCGGGCTGTCGGCGCGTTCGTGTAGCCTTGGCGCATGCGAGCCATCGTCACCGGTCAGATCGGCGTGGACAAGAAGCCCTACCTGCGGGATGTCGAGCGTCACGCAGGCGAGCGCGGGGACCGCATGCAGGTCTTCCACATCGGCGACATGATGTACGCCGAGGCACCCGATGTGCGACCGGGCCGGATCCTCGACCTGCCCATCAGCCGCCTCAACAGCCTGCGCCGTGCCGCCTTCAAGGACGTGATCGCGCACACCATGCCGCGCGAGGAGCACCCGAACATCGTGGTGAACACGCATGCCACCTTCCGCTGGCGGCACGGGCTCTTCAGCGCCTTTGACTTCGACCAGCTCCGCCGGCTTGAACCCAACATGTTCATCTGCCTGGTGGACAACGTCGAGACCGTGCACCACCGCCTGCACGCGGAGCACGACATCGACGCCACGCTCAAGGACTGCATGGTCTGGCGCGAGGAGGAGATCCTGGCGACCGAGCTCATGGCGCAGGCGCTGGACTGCCGCGACCAGTTCTACATCCTGAGCCGCGGCCGCCACAAGGACACCGTCGAGACGTGCCTGCGGCTCGTGACCCGCCCCGACATGCGGAAGGTCTACCCGAGCTTCCCCATGAGCCACGTCGTCGACATGCCCGACGTGCTCGAGGAGATTGAACGGTTTCGCGCGGCGCTCGCGCGGTTCTTCATCACCTTCGACCCGGCGGACGTGGATGAGAAGCTGCTGCTCGACCGCGGGCTCGCCGCCGCGCGCGAAGGCAAGGACTTCATCGAGGTGGCCGCGCATGCCTTCGGCGGTCGCGCCGGCGCGCCGCCGATGAAGGTCAGCGTGCGCGAGATCCTTGACATTGCTGGCGACGTGGACGGTCAGATCTACATGCGCGACTTCAAGCTCATCGACCAGAGCGACATGATCGTCTCGCTGGTGCCCGAGCTCCCCGGGGGCGTGCCGGGCCTGTCGAGCGGCGTGGAACGCGAGCTCCATCATGCGTGGGAGCACACCAAGGAGGTCTACGTGGTGTGGAAGCCCCGCAAGGCTCCCTCGCCCTTCATCACGGAGACCGCGACGAAGATCTTCCGCAGCGTCGACGAGGCGCTGTCCTACTTCGAGTCCAAGGGCATGATGGCCCCTGCGACGCTGTTCGGCCACTGAGCCCGAGGGCGCATGCGCCGCTGGAAGCTCACGGTCGCCTACGACGGCACGCACTTCCACGGCTGGCAGCGCCAGGAGGTTCCGGGCGGAGAGCCGCTGCGCACGGTGCAGGGCGTGCTCGAAACGACCATCCGCTCGACCTTCTCGATCGATGCGCGCGTGGTCGGCGCGAGCCGTACGGATTCCGGCGTCCATGCTCGCGCCCAGGTCGCTGCGTTCGACTGCCCCATCGACATCGATGGCGAGCGGCTCGCACGGGCGATCAGCGCCCGACTGCCGGACGACGTTGCCGTGGTGGCCGCTGAACCCGTGCACGCGGGCTTCGATCCGATCGGTGACTGCGTGAGCAAGGGCTACCGGTACACGTTCCGTGATGCGTGCCCCAACGCGCACCGTGCTGGCGTGTTCGAACGGCTCTGGGTCGCTGCGACGCCGCACGCCGTGGACCTCGCGCGCATGCAGGCGGCCGCAGGACTGCTGGTGGGCACGCACGATTTCGCCGGTTTGGCGCACAGCATCGAGGACCGTGCCACGACCGTCCGCACGATTCACGGCTGCTCGGTGCGACGGATGCCGGATCGCACGGTTGCCATCGATGTGAGCGGCACGGGATTCCTGCACAACATGGTGCGAATTCTTGCGGGCACGCTGCTGGACGTGGGGCGTGGGCACCGCGAGCCGGCGCACGTCCGCGCGATCCTCGCATCACGCGATCGAAGCCTTGCTGGGCCGACCATGCCTGCACAGGGATTGTGCCTGGAGTGGATCCTCTATCCGAAGCCCGGGAGCCAGTCATGATGCCCGTGCTGCGGTCGGTCTCGATCCTGCTCATGCTCGCGGCGACACTCGGCGCGCGTGCCGCCGATCCCCCGCGGGGACCGGGCAGCGTGGTCGAGGCCACGATGTCGCAGCTCAGCGCGGAGGCGGCGGCGATGACGGCGCCGGGCGACGAGATCGGGCGTGAACTCACCGAAGCACGGCGGAGCTGGCGCGCGGTGTCGATCGAAGTGCTGCGCGCATCGGCGACCGAACCCTGGTCGTCGCAGGCTGCGTTCGTCAGCGGCATGCGCATGGCCGATGCACGAGCCACCATCGATGCAGCCGTGGCCCGCGCGCTGGCACGCCCCCGCGATGATGCTGACGTGCTGCGCCTGGTTGCCGCCGTTCGCGCCTTCACGGAGCGAGGTCCTGCAGCCGTCCACGGGATCGAGGCCGATGATGCTGCGCGGGTCGATGCTGCCGTGTCGGCGTGCCTGGCTGGTCTGGCCGATGCCTTGGCTCCGTTCGCTGCCGGCGAATCCCGCACGATGCAGTTCGACGCCGATCTGTGGCCTTCGTCCGAGGGCGCTGGCTCGACCCAAGCCGTGGAGCGGCTGCTCGTGGCTCTCGAGCAGTTCGCCCAACCGGCACCCTGGCTCGCCCGATCCAAGGCAGGCGCATCGATGCTTCGTCAAGCTGCCGCGATCGCTGCCTTCCGGCCGCAGATCGAGTCGCTGGCCGATGATGCGCTCGGTGCGATCCGCCTGCTGCGTGCCTTGGATGCCGTGCCCTGGCTTGACGAGGACGCGATGAGGTCCCTGCGTACGTCCTGCGAATCGGCGCTGGCCGGGCTTGATCGCCCGACGGATCGCGAAGCCATGGCTGCAGAGCTCCAACGGCTCGGCGCACTGGGGGCGCTGCTGGATGATCTCTCCGCGTTGTGTGCCGGTCGCGGCGGTCGACCACCCTTGGGCGCGGATGGCGCTGGTCGTTGCCTGCGGTTCGTGATGGACGGTGATCGCACGGCCGATCGCCTTCGAGCTGCAGCCGCCTTGGCGAACGTCATGCGCGTCCAGGCGGATGCCCTTCCGGGTTCGATGCCTCAGGTGATGGGGGCCATCCTCAGGCGCAGCAGCAAGGATCGGACCGCGCTCGTGCAGTGGCTCGCGGACGGTGCTGGCAGCGAACCGCCTGAAGGAGCCATCGCGGCAGCCGAGCGGGCAGCCGAAGACCTGTCGCTGCTTGGTGGTGCCGCCACGACCATCGGCCGTGCCGCCTCGCTGGGCACCCGTGCCCAGCAGGCTGCGCTGCGCTCGGTGGAGCGCGTGGGTGATGGACTCAGGCTGGACCGCACACGCGAGGCGGCTCGTGTGGCCGTGATCGCGCTGAGGCAGCGCCTCGACCAATGGCTCGAACTCCCAGGCGAGCGTGAGTTGCGGAAGCCGCAGTCGACGGTCGCCGCCGTCGCTGGCCCGGCTGCGGCACGACTCGCGGCACGCATCGATCGAACGCGAGCCCAGTGGTCGGCATCGCTCGGTCGGCCGGAGCAGGCATCCGTCAGGGAGATGGCCCTGCTTGAGCGCGTCATGAACCAGGCCGATCGTCTTGCGCGACTGGGGCTTGATGATGCCGATGTCCTCGCCACGAGCGCATCCCTGTCGCGCTGGGCTGCGTGGTGCCCATCCGCGGACGGCGTGGCGGTCACCATCGCCCCACTGCGACCTCGAGTCACGCTCGCCTGCTCCGCGGCAGCAGAGGGTGCGTGGGACGAGTGCGAGCGCGCGCTGGAAGCCGTCGAGCGCGAACTGCCCGTGGCTGAGTTCGTGGCCGTCGTGCAGTCGCGGATCGGAGCATCCCTGCCCCGGCCAGAACCTGATGCGTGCGCAGTGATCCGCTCGCTCGGCGCGCCCACGCACGATGGTTCGTGGCTCGCGGCGGATCGCGCACGGCTGGCCACCCTTGCCCGTGCGTGGCGAGAACTCCGCCATGCGACCGTGACCGGCGCTGCGGATCAAGCCCAAGCCTGCGCTGCCGTGGCGACGCAGGTGGCGCGGGATCTCCTCGATTCGCTCGCGGCCATCGGACCGGATACGGTGTCGCCATGAAGGTCCTGGTCTTTGCGCCGCATCCGGATGACGCCGAACTGGCCATGGGCGGCACGATCGCCAAGCTGATCGCGAATGGACACGGGGTCACGGTGTGTGATCTGACCGACGGCGAGCCGACGCCGTTCGGCTCACGCGAGATCCGCGCCGCCGAGACGGCTGCGGCCACGAGCGTGCTCGGCGTGCAGCGCCTGAACGCCGGGCTGGTGAATCGCGAGCTGCGCGATGACCTGGCCTCTCGACGCGTGCTCGCCGGGATCATCCGTGCCCAGCAGCCAGACATGGTGTTCTCGCCATACCCCCGCGATGCACACCCCGATCACATCGCCGCCACGGCGCTCGTGCGCGATGCACGCTTCGAAGCGAAGTACGTGAAGACCGACCTGCCGGGCGCCCCCTGCTACCCGCGCTGGCACATGCATTATTTCGCCACGCACCTGCGGATCGTGCCGCAGCCCGACTTCATCGTGAACACCACTGGCTTTGCCGACGTGAAGCAGCGTTCGATCGCCTGCTACGCGAGCCAGGTCAGCGCCAACCCCGCCAACCACCGGCTGCCCATCTGGATCGCGGCGGCCGACACCTACTTCGGCAGCCGCATCGGTGCCGAGTCGGGTGAGCCATTCGCCTGCGAGGAGCCGCTCGACCTGTCGACCCTCGGCTGGCTGTGATCGATGGACCATGTTCGCGCGTGGGTGACCGCCATCCGCTGACTACGATCCGCCCATGACCCTGCCGGTGCGCATCGAATGGAAGCGGCTCTCGCCGCTCGCACGCATTCCCGCCTACCAGACGAGCCTGGCCGCGGGCATGGACGTGCACGCAGCGATCACCGAGCCGATGCTGCTCGAGCCCAACCGCGTCGTGCTTGTGCCGACCGGGTTTGCGCTGGCGATTCCCGAGGGCTTCGAGGCGCAGGTCCGCCCGCGCAGCGGCCTGAGCACCAAGCACGGCGTGACGGTGCCCAACGCACCCGGCACGATCGATGCCGACTACCGAGGCGAAGTGATGGTGGCGCTGATCAACCTCGGCCGGGCGGACTTCACGGTCGAACCTGGCATGCGCGTGGCGCAACTGGTCTTCGCGCCGGTGGCGCGCGCCGACATCGCGGACGTCGCGGAGCTGTCCCCGACGGAACGCGGAACGGGCGGCTTCGGCAGCACCGGACACTGAATCGGTGTCGGCCACGTGATTGATCGGCGGCGTCGACCAGCGGCGTTGACCGGCGGCACGCCAGACCGCCAACAGGTGGCGCCTCGTGCACGCGCCTTGCTGCGTCACGCATCCCGCTCGACACCCTACGCCGGTGCGATGCGCGGCGGCCGGCTCGGGTGGCGCGCCACCTCGGGCGTGCGCCAGCAGCCGACCCAGCGGTTCGGGCTGACCTCGACGAGCGCGTAGGGGCGAGACGGATCATCGAGCGACGGGCGCTGCGACTGGTCCATGAAGGGCCACCACGGCACGACCGGTCCGGCCTCGCTGCGAAGGCCCTGATACTCACGCGGGTCCGTGACGACTTCCTCGACGGTCACCAGGCGGTTGCGCAGCTCTGACAGACCGGGGATGCAGCGGAAGAGCCCACGCGTATACGGATGCAGCGGGCGATCGAAGAGTTCGGTGACCGGCGCGTACTCGACCACGCGGCCTGCATACATGCAGCAGACGACGTCGGCGTTCTCGGCGACCACGCCAAGGTTGTGCGTGATGAGCATCATGCCCATGCCGGTCGACTGCTGCAGCCCGCGAAGGAGCTCGAGGATCTGCTTCTGGATCGTGACGTCTAGCGCGGTCGTGGGCTCGTCGGCCAGGAGCAGGCTGGGCCGGCACGCGAGCGCCATCGCGATCATCACGCGCTGGCGCATGCCGCCAGAGAACTGGTGCGGGTAGGCGCGCATGCGACCCTCGGGGTCGCGGATGCCCACGTCGGCCATCGCCTTGATGGCGATGCGGGCCGCCTCGTCAGGCGAGACGGCCTGATGCAGCAGCACCGCCTCCATGATCTGGTCGCCGATCGTGTAGACGGGGTTGAGGCTCGTCATCGGCTCCTGGAAGATCATGGCGATCTTGCCGCCGCGCACCTTGAGCATCTCACGCTCGGGGAGTTCGAGCAGGTTGCGACCCTCGAACATGATGCGGCCCGAGTCGAATCGCCCCGGTGGGCGCGGGATGAGCTGCATCGAGCTCATCGCGGTCACGCTCTTGCCGCAGCCCGACTCGCCCACGACGGCGAGCGTCTGGCGCGGGTAGACGCTCATGCTCACGCCGGCCACGGCCTGGATGCGCGGGCCCGAGCCGTTGTCGAAGCTGACCGCGAGGTCCTCGACGCTCATCAGCGGCTCGACGGGCTGCGAGGCCGTCGTCGCGATCGTGTCATGGGCCGCCATCAGTGGGCCGCCTTCCTGAGCTTGGGGTCGATCGCGTCGCGCATGGCTTCGCCGAGCATGTTGTAGGAGAGCACCGAGAGGAAGATGGCCAGCCCGGGGAAGACCGCGAGCCACCAGACGAACGTGCCCGTCGCGGCGGTCGCGCTCGAGAGGAGCTTGCCCCAGCTCGCCTGGCCATCGGGCCCAAGGCCGAGGAAGGAGAGCGTGGCCTCGATCGTGATGGCCGCAGCGATCGCGAAGCTGGCATCGACGAGCACCGGCGTGATGCCGTTGGGCAGCATGTGCCGGAAGAGCACCGCACGCACCGGGAGCCCCGCCGCCTGCGCCGCCTGGACGAAGTCCATCTTGCGCAGCTTGAGGAACTCGGCGCGCGTGAACCGCGCAGCACCGGTCCAGCTGAAGAACCCGATGATCGCCATCATGACGTAGGTGTTGCGCGGCAGCACGCCAGCCGCCACGATGAGCACGAAGAGCGTGGGCACGCTCATGAAGATCTCGACGACGCGGTAGAGCAGCAGGTCGACCCAACCGCCGAAGAAGCCCATCAGCGCGCCAATCGTGACACCGAGTACCACGCTGATCCCGGTCGACACGAGTCCGATCGAGATCGACAGCCGGCACGCCCAGAGCATCTGGCCGAGCACGTCCCCGCCGATGGCATCGGTGCCCAGCAGCACGCGGCGCTCGCCGAACGGCGTGCCCTTGAACGAGGCGGTCTTCTCCCAGTCGGCCACGCGCGTGCCGGGGGGAATGCCCACCATGTCGCTGCGCGTGTACTGGCTCGACCACGGAATCAGCGTCCAGGTCGCGCGGACCTTGCCCGCCGCCTCGTCGAGAATGACCTGTTCATGGTTGACGAGCGACTGGCCGCCGGCGAGCCACGAGAGCACGAAGCCAAGCGCCGCTGCGCCGAGGATCGGACCGATGCGGCGGGCCAGCGGTGCGGCGATCGGCACGGCGATCGCCACGACCGCCGCGATGATCGCTGAGGCGAGGACGAGCGGCCACGGGCCTGACTCGAGCCGCGTGAGCCGCTCGAGCGACTCGATGCCCGAACCCTCGGCCGCCCAGATCAGGAGCGCCGCGAGCACGATCGTGGCGCCAGCCTGCATGGTGAGGCCGATGAGGACACCGATGCGGCCCGAGCGACCGAGTCGGCCGGCACCGAAGAAGACCCACGGCACACCGAACGCCGTCGCGATCATCAGGAGCCAGTCGGTGGGGCTCAGGTACGCCAGCAGCGGCCACTCGACCGAGAGCACCTGGCCTTCCGCACCGAGCCGTTCGAGCCGGATCGGGTGCGCATTGGCGATCAGCGGCGCGAAGACCGCGAAGAAGCCCATCACCGCGATCCACGCCATGCCGAGCATGGCGCCCGGGCGGCGACGGACACGGTCCCATGCATCGGCCCAGAAGCCCTTGGCCTCCTGCGCACCGATGCCGCGCATGACCTCGACGCCGGAGACGGCTGCCGGTGTGGATGGGCGCGGCTCAGTCATAGGCCACCCGTGGATCACAGAGGGCGTACAGGATGTCGGCCAGCAGCAGCGCGAGCAGGCTGACCGACGAGATCATGAAGGTGTTCGCCAGGATGAGCTCGCGGTCGCGGAGGTTGATCGCCTCGATGACCAGGCTGCCCATGCCGGGGATCGTGAAGATGCGCTCGACGACCACGCTGCCGCCGAGCATGGCCGGGAAGATCCCCACGAACATCGTGATCAGCGGCAGCAGGCTGTTGCGCAGCACGTGGCTGATGATGACATCCCGCGACGGCACGCCCTTGGCGCGCGCCGTGCGGACGTAGTCGGAGCTGAAGTTCTCCAGCATGGCTGCACGGGTCTGCTTGCTGAGCACCGCGAAGCCTGCATAGACCAGGCACAGCACGGGCAGCGCAAGATGCCACACCATGTCCAGCAACCAGCCTCGGTGCCACGTGCCGGCAACATCCGTGTACGGCATGAAGGTCATCGTCGCCGCGGCGCTGTCGTGCAGCCCGCTCACCGGGAACCAGCCCAGGTACTGGTTGTTCGCGAGGAACCCGATCGCGAAGACGCCCGTGAGCACGACCGGCACCGAATAGAGCAGCAGGAACATCAGGCCGCTGATGACATCGAACGCGCCGCCGCGTCGCACGCTGGCGAGGACGCCCGTGGGCACGGCCACGAGGTAGATGATCGGGAAGGCGATGAAGTTGATGAGGATCGTGACCGGCAGCGCGGTGGCGATCAGGTCCCACACCGGGCGGTTGCGCGAGAAGGCCACGCCGAAGTCGGGTGCACCGAGCGAGAACGCATTCGGGATGATCTCGAACCCCGCCGCGGGATACGGCCGGGCGAGGAACGCGATCGTGGCTCGCTGCCGCGAGGCCTCCGCCTCGGTCCACGATGCGTGCATGGCGGCCGCAGCCGAACGCAGCTTGACGAGCGTGGGCGCGTCACCATCGAGCGAGAGGTCGCGGAAGCGCTCCGGATCGGCGCCACCCTTGGGTTCAAGCCGAGCCGTCCACGGGGCACCGAGCGCGCGGACATGGTCAGCGAGCGCGTCCTTCATGCCACGCACCGAGCCGACGTAGGTGCGCCGCGTGCCCTCGGCCTCGCGCTGCAGGCGCTTGAAGTCCTCGATGAGCGCGTCGCCCGAAGGCACCGTGTACTGCACCACGAACGCAGCTGGGGCAGGAAACGCCCAGGTCATCACCGGCTCGGGAAGGTCGCGCGGCTCCCGCACCAAGTCGCCGGTCGGTGCCACCAATGGCGTGGTGCCGAACTTGAGCGGGCTCACGCGGCCCAGCCATCGTGCGTACTGCACGAAGACGTTGTCGTTGAGGCCGTAGCGGTCCTCGAGGTACGCCTGCATCTGCGCGACCTTGCTGGTGTCGCTCATCTGGCCGCCCTGCACGGCGAGCCCCGCGCCGATCCCGCCTGGCGCCAGCGCCACGAGCAGGAACACCATGAGCGTGATCCCCAGCACCGTGGGGATCATCAGCAGCAGGCGTCGGAGGAGGTACGTGGCCATGGCGGATCCGGTCGGGTCGTGCGATCACTCGCTGCCGGGGGCAGGCAACGCCACGCGGTAGAACTCCTCCGGCTGCAGGCCGGTCCGGTACGTGTTGACGTTGCCGAACTTCCGCGAGACGAAGCGCAGCCACGGCGAGACGCGCACGAAGGTGTACGGCTGGTCGGCCGCGATCACCTGCTCGAGCTGCCGCCAGACGAGCATGCGCTCGGACTCATCCATCGTGCGGCGGCCCTTCTCGATGAGCGCGTCGGCGTCGGCGTTCTTCCACTGCACGAAGTTGTCTCCGCCTTCCTTCATGCTCTCGGAGTGGTAGATCTGGCGCGGGTCGCTCTCGGGCGCGTTGGCGCCCCACGCGAGCGTGATCGCATCGAAATCGCGCAGCTTCAGGATCTCCTGATAGCGGCTCCACTCGACCGGCCGCGTGACGACGTCGATGCCGGCCTTGGCGTAACTGTCCTTGACGAATCGGGCCAGGCGCTCCGCGATCTCGCCGCCGCTGGCGTAGGTGTATTCGAAGGTGAACTTCTTGCCGCTGGCATCCTCGAGGATGCCGTCGCCGTTGCGATCCTGCCAGCCCGCCTCCGCCAGCAGGGCCTTGCCCTTGTCAGGGTCGTAGGCGTACGGCTTCGTGGCGGGGTCGCTCGCGGGGCTCTCGGGATTCATCGGTCCCTTGGACACGATCCCGATGCCGTCCCAGATGTCGGTGATCATGCGCTCGCGGTCGAGCAGATGCGTCATCGCACGGCGCACGCGGACATCGGCGAACGGCGTCAGGTCCTTGCCGGCTCGTGGGCCGCACTGCCATGCGATGAACGAGTAGCCGCATCGCATGTTGACCCACTTGAGGGCGAAGGCCTTCTCCTCGAACCCGGGCTCCTCGCGAGTGACCTTGTTGAACTGCGGGGAGCTCGGCGTGATCAGATCGCCTTCGCCATTGCGGAACGCGACGAGCCGCGCCAGCTCATCGCTGACGGTCTTGTAGCGGATCCTCTCCAGCGAAGGCTTCGCGGCCCAGTACTGCTCGTTGCGCACGAGCACCACGTCGGTGCCCGGGGTCCACTGCACGCTCAGGTCCTCGGGGCCAGTGGGCAGGCGCTCAAGCTTGAACTGGCCCGAACCCATGAGCAGGCCCGTGGCCTGGTTGAGCTGCGAGGGCTCGAACTTCGAGTACCAGTGCTTGGGCAGCACAGGATTGCCGAAGGCGATGAGCACGTTGGTGAAGAACGGCTCCTTGAAGAGGAACTCGACCGTGCGCTCGTCGATGACCTTGACATCCTTCAGGTTGTCCTGGGTGCTGCGGGAGCGCTCCGCCTCGATGAGCGGGTTGGCGATGAAGTCGAGGTTGGTCCAGCGGACGTCCTCGGCGGTCACGGGAGCGCCGTCGCTGAAGCGTGCACGCGGATTGATGTGCGCGCGGATCCAGAGGCCATCCGGATCGATCTGCCATGCATCGGCCAGCACGCCCACCATCTTCAGGGTCTTCGGGTCGAACGATCCGAGCCCCTCGCAGACGCGGTCGAGCACGCGCGTGCCGTAGACGTCGGACTGGATGTACGGGACCAGCTTGGCGGGCTGCGCTTCGAAGATCTCGGTGAACTCGCCGCCGACCGAGAATCCGGGCTGGCCTTCCGGATTGGTGGCAGGTGCGGGATTCGGCCAGCGCTGGATGGCCACGCCCGGCCGGGCCCAAGCGTCGTTGGACACAGCGATGCCGCCGCCCCCCTGCTGCACGACGACACCCCCGGCCAAGCCCTTCTCGACCTCGCGCTGGAAGAGAGCCGCCTGGCGCTCCATCTCGCCGAGCTTCACGCGGAGTCCATCGACGGCGAGCTCGATGCGGGTCTTCTGGACCATCGACAGCCAGACGCTGGCCAGGGTGGCCAGGAGGAGCACGACGACGAACACATCCTTCAATCCGAATCGGTTCTGCATGCGATTGACCTCGGGCTTCGCAGGCTACGCGAAGCGACGCGGGCCTGCCCCGTCAGCGGCCAGCGAGCCGATCGCGCACCCAGTCGCCGACGAGGTTCAGCGAGAGCAGCGTGAGAGCGATAAGCAGGCACGGGAAGACCAGCAGCCACCAGCGACTCACGACGGGATTGAGTTCGGGAAGCCCCGCCGCGGCAAGGTTCCCCCAGCTCGGCAACGGCTCGCGAACGCCCAGCCCAAGGAACGAGAGGAAACTCTCGCTGAGGATCGCCGAAGGCACCGCCAACGCTGCGTACACGACGATGGGGCCCGAGAGATTCGGAACAAGGTGCATCCAGAATCGACGCGAACGGCCCATGCCGATCGCGGTGCACGACTCCATGAACGGCCGTGCCTTCAGGCTCAGCACTTGCCCTCGGATCACGCGAGCGACCGTGAGCCAGCTCAACCCTCCGATGGCCACGACCAGGATCGCGAGATCGATCGCCTGCCGCGCGACCGGTCCAGGCTTGAATCCGCTGCGCTCGATCGCACCATCCGCAGCAACCGCGATGAGCACCACGAGCAGGATCGTGGGCAGTCCATAGAGCACATCGACGATGCGCATCATGAAGCCGTCGGTGCGGCCGCCGGCCTCGGCGCTCGCCGCGCCCCACAGCGTGCCCACGCCCACGCTGACCGCCGCGGCGGCAAGACCCACCAGCACGCTGATGCAGCCACCGACGCAGCAGCGCGCCAGAAGATCGCGGCCCAGACGATCGGTGCCGAAGCCGTGCAGCGCGCCCGTCGCGTCCCGCTGCATGGGCGCGAGCAACGCCGCCGAGAGGTCCTGCGCTTCGTAGCGCGCCACGCCGGACTCGCCTGCCGGAAGCAGGCCCCACGCCCCGCCGACGACGCACAGGAGCGCGACAGCGGCGATGAGCGCGGCACCGATCCGCACCGCAAGCGATGCGGGGGCGCGCTGTGGAGTGCGAACGTCGCCGGCGATCGATGAGGCCACGCGGCGATCGTAGTGCGAGCGATCAGCGCCCGGCTTGCGACTCCGTCGGGCGACGGCCGCCCAGGGCGACCGGCTCGCGGCCATCGCGCAGCGCCTTGACCCACTGCTCGACGGTGTCGGTGCGCTGGCGGGCATCGCGCTCGAGATCCACGCGCAGTTCACGCATCATGGCATCCAGCGAGGCGAGCTCAACCGCGCGCGAGCGCAGGTTGGAGTCGACGAAGGAGAGCACGAGCGGCCGCAGCGTGGCCTCGTACCGCGCCGCATCCTCGGTGCGGCCCGCATCGATGGCGCTGTGGAGCTGTTCGCCCAGCGCCAGGACCTGCGCTTCGAGCCGGAGTTCCTGGACGCGGATCGCATAGAGCTCCGGGCGCCGCTCGCGCAGCACGGCCAGCGATCCAAGCCGCTTGGCCTGCGTGCCGAGTGCGGCCCGGAAGGCATCGGCATCGCGCGAACGGGCCTCGTCAAGACGCGCAGCGAGTTCAGGCGACAGGTCGCGGGCGACCGCGACGATCCGATCCATCTGTTCGGTCGACAGCACGCGCCCCTGCTGGAGCGGCTGCGTGGGCTGCTGCACGGCGTCCAGCGACAGCAGTGCCTCAGGACTTGAAGCGAACGAGGCTTGATCCGCCAAAGGACGCGCCAGCAGCGCGCCGACGACGGTGCCGGCAACGAGCGCGGCCGCAACGGGACCGAGCCGCGTCAACGCTGGCCTCCCGCCACGGCGACGATGCCCCGCACTTCCTCGGCCAGTCCGGGCCAGTCGCTGTCCATGGTGCGCAGTTCGCTGCCGAACGGATGATCATCGAGCATGGCTTCATCGCTGCCAGCCAGGAGCGACACCAGCACTGGCTCGGCTTCGATCGACGGAGCGGCAGCGATCGCCGCGCTCGGCGCGGGTCGCATGAAGAGCATGCCCACCACCATCGCGGCACAGACGCTGGCGGCCAGCGCCAAGCGCGCGATGCGCCGATCGTTCCATGGTGCGAGGGGGCGAGCCGCACGAGGTGCCGGCATCGGCGCGGCCGCGATCACGCGATCGACGAGCCCGGGACGATGGGCCAAGCGACGCGCGTAGGCATCGAGCAGGGATTCCATCGCAGGGTCGACCGAAGGCTCGTCGTGGTGCGGTTGGTGCTCGTTCATGGCTTGGGTGGAACGGCCGCGCGGGTTCGTCATTGCAGGTCCTCCAGCGTGATTCCGGATTCTTCGAGCGCCTGTCGCAACTTGGCCATGGCCCGGTGGTGGCGCGCCAGCAGCGTCCCGACCGGTTCGCCGTGGAGGTCGGCAATCGCTTGATACGACATGCCCCCCATGTGCCGAAGGTGCACGACCTGCCGCTCGGCCTCGTTCAAGGTGGCCAAAGCGGCGCTCAGCGCCATGAGGGCCTCAGGAGAAGCGTCCTGATAACCAAGGGGCGCCGTGCCACCCAGCAGTTCCAGGTCCTCGGCTCCACCCGCTGCCTTCGCATGCCGACCCCGCCGACGGACCTCGTCGCGAAGTCGGTTCATGGCGATCTGGAACACCCACGACCGGAAGCGCCCAAGATCGCGATACCCGGCGAGCTTCTCGGCGACCGTCACGAACACCGCCTGGGTGATCTCTTCGGCGAGCTCGGGGTCGCGGCAACGCGCCAGCAGCAGCGCGTAGACCCGGGGAGCGAACGCCTCCACGAGCTCACGCCAAGCACCCGCATCGCCTGCCACGGCACGGCGGACCAGGTGCTCAAGGCGTTCGGCTGGAAGCTCCTGCACGCGGCGGAGGATACGCCGCCATCAGACCGGGAGATCGTCGATCGGCCGCGGTTCGAACACGCGAACCGGAACGCCAGGCGGTGCAGCCGGGCTCCATGGGCGGAACGCCGTCGACTTGCCGTCCCACACCAGGTTGACGGTGCCGGTCGGGCCGTTGCGCTGCTTGGCAATGATCAATTCCGCGATGCCGACTCGATCAGGATTGGAGGCCGCCCAGTCGGGATCCTGCAGGTGGTAGTACTCCTCGCGGTGCAGCATCATGATGACGTCGGCGTCCTGCTCGATGCTGCCTGATTCGCGGAGATCGCTCATGCGCGGGCGGTGCCCCTCGCGCTGCTCCGCCGCGCGATTGAGCTGCGAGAGGCAGAAGACCGGCACGTTGAGTTCGCGCGCGGTGGCCTTGAGCCCGCGGCTGATCTCGCTCACTTCGGTCTGCCGGCTCTCCACGCGCGTCCCCGAGGACATCAGCTGGAGATAGTCGACGAAGATCGCCTGGATGCCGAAGCGCTCGGCCATGCGGCGGGCCTTGCTGCGCAGGGCCATGAGCGAAAGGCCGGGCGAGTCATCGATGTAGACCTGCGCGCCGCGCAGTTCATCGCAGGCGGCGAGCACGCGGTCATAGTCCTCGGCCCGCAGCGTGCCGCGCCGCAGGCGCTGGCTGTCGATGCCCGCCTGGGCGCACAGCATGCGCTGCACCAGCTGCTGCCGGCTCATTTCGAGGCTGAAGAACGCCACCGGCTGCCCGGCGAGCGCCACGTTCTGCATCACGTTGAGCGCGAAGGCCGTCTTGCCCATCGATGGGCGGGCAGCCAGGATGACCATTTCGCCGCGCTGCAGCCCACTGGTCATCTGGTCGAGGTCGTCGTAGCCGCTGGGCACGCCGGTGGTGGCGCTGCCATCGTGCGACTGGATGCGCTCGATGGCCTCGTTGAGCAGCGTGGCCAGGTCGCTCGCGTGCGTCGACTCGCGGCGCTGGCTGATCGCGAAGATGCGGGCCTCGGCCTGCTCGAGCACGCCCTGCGCGTCCTCGGCGTTCGTGTGCGCCTCGTGCAGCGTGGTGCCCGATGCATCGATGAGTTCGCGCAGCGTGGCCTTGTCCCGGATCTCGCGGGCGAACTCCATCGCGTTGGTCGCGCTTGGCACGCTCTCGGCCAGCGACACCAAGTAGTCGAGCCCGCCGACCTCGTCGAACACGCCACGGTCGCGCAGCAGCTGCTGCAGTTGCACGATGTCGAACGCGGCGGAGCGCTCGTAGAGCTCGCACATGTGCGAGTAGATCGTGCGGTGGGCCGGGCGGACGAACTCCTCGGCGCTGCGAACGACCTGCAGCACGTCGCCCGTCAGGCGCGGGTCGTGCAGGAGGGCGCCAAGCAGTGCAGCCTCGACCTCAGGAGCCTGCGGCGGCAGCGCATCGGCGAGCCGCGCGAGCGCACCACGATCCAGCTCGACCCGTTCGCGCGGGGCGCGTGAACGCCGTTCCTTGGCTCCTTGGGGCATCACGATCGGCCGATCAGGCGTTGGCAGTCAGGGTCGCAGCGGCTTCCGCATCGACTCGGTCACGCATCACGCGACCGACCTTGAAGCGGACGGATCGCTTGGCAGGAACCTGGACCTGCTCAAGCGTCTTGGGGTTCTGCGCCATGCGGGCTGCGCGCGCCTTCACCTCAAAGACGCCGAAGTCACGGAACTCGAGTCGATTGCCCTGGCCGAGTTCATCGATCACGGAGTCGAGGAAGAGCTGCACCACATCACGCACGTCGTTCCGCTTCAGGCCGGTACGTTCAGCGATGCGGTCCACGATCTCCTTCTTCGTCGTCGTTGCCATGGAGGTGCCTCGTTCAGTCTCTGGATCTCACCCGGGCCCCGCTCCACGGCGGGACTCCCCACGCGACGAGTATGGCGGCGCCGAGCGTCCCGAGTCAAGGCTCGAACGCTTGTCCACGGTCACTCAACTTCCTTGGAGATTTGGCTTTACAACGCCAAGAATCGTGCTACGCAGGGCTCGTTCCCCTGCCGCAAACCGCCATCCAGCGCGCAGGACCGCGACCGGTGGCGCGAAGGGCGGAATGCGACCGGCAAGCTTCGGCCAGTCCTTGCCGGTGACAACGATGGCGTCCACGCCCTTGGCCCGGTCGAGGAGCTGGCGGAGCAAGCCCTGGTCGTAGGGCTGATGATCGCGCAGCCTCGGCGCGGATCGGATGCTCGCCCCCTGCGCGCGCACGGCGCTGACCACGCGCTCCGGGTTGGCCAGCCCTGCCCAGACGACGACGCTGCGACCCTCGAGCCAGCCGAATGGCTGCTCGGTCACGGAGGTCCCCCGATGCATCTCCAAGGTGCGCGGTTCGAGCCGGCACCACGCGACCGGTGCGCGCCCTGCGATCGACTCAATCCTGGCTGACAACGCCTGATCCACGTCATCGGCCTGCGTCACGACGATGGCACCGGCGCGACGCAGCCCCGACACCGGCTCGCGGAGCCAGCCTGCTGGCAGCAGCCAGTCATCGAGGCACGGACGCTGGGCATCGATGAGGACCACATCGAGATCACGCGCCAGCGCGCGGTGCTGGAAACCATCATCCAGCAGGACGGCGTCGAATCGCTCGCCGCTCGCCGCTGCCGCTGCAACACCACGAC
The DNA here is from genome assembly GCA_018970045.1 of Planctomycetota bacterium. Taxonomy (GTDB): domain Bacteria; phylum Planctomycetota; class Phycisphaerae; order Phycisphaerales; family SM1A02; genus SYIB01. The sequence continues at coordinate 17,383 of JAGWXC010000023.1, forward strand.
GTCGTGATGGATCGACGACTACCGCCGCACCGGGAACGAGTGCCTTGAACTCCTCGACCTCGTCGGCGATCCCCTGCACGGCGCCGTATCCGCGTGTGGCCAAGATCGGTCGCACCCCCGCATCGATCATCCACTGTGCGACCAGGCGAGACATCGGGCTCTTGCCTGTTCCGCCCGCGACGATGTTGCCGATGCTGACGACGGGCTTTGGGGCACGCGCCACACCAAGGCCCATCGACCACAGCGCGTTGCGGGCGCGCACGACCGCGCCGTAGGCGAGGCTCGCCGGGACGGCGAGCGGCATCGCCCACGGTGCAACGGGGCGGCTCGAACTCACGGCTTGGCCCTCCGGCCCGAGAGGGCGCGCAGGGCCGCATCGCGCTCCGCCCGCAACTGCGCGAGCTCGCGCTGGTGCATCGACCAGCTCAGCCGCATGTCGATCGCCGTCAGCACGA
>JAGWXC010000245.1 GCA_018970045.1 Planctomycetota bacterium
CCAGTGACCATACCGAGCTACAACAACGAGAACCGCTGGTACATCGAAAAATACCAAAGCATCATCAACCTGCTCGGGGAGCGCTCGTGATCTCGCGCCGGGCGGTCACCGCGGCCTCGCTCGCGCTGACGGTACTGGCGCTCGCACCCGCCGCCTTCACGCAGCCTGCGCCGCTCGAGCTGCGCGTCATGACCCTCAACATCTGGTACGGCGGCGAGCAAGTCAATTTCGCGAGCGTCGCCGAAGTCATCCGCGCCGCCCAAGCGGACGTGGTCGGCATACAGGAGCCTGACGGCAATCTGTATCGACTCGCCGATGCGGTCGGATTCGCGCATGTCGACCCGCGGCGTAACCTGATCTCGCGATATCCGCTCTTCGACTCAGGGCTTGGCCGGCGTACCGGCAGCGACCCCGTGCCCTCGAGCATCACCGCCCTCGATGCCTCGCATCTGCACGCGTGGGTGATGGTAAGGCCGGGTGAGGTTGTCGCCATTGCCAACACACACCTCTCCAGCGACGACTACGGACCGGAAGCCGTGCGCGATGGCGCACCGCTTGCCGCAGTGCTCGAACTTGAGCAGCGCGTGCGCGTGCCGCAAGTCGAGCCGTTTCTCGCGCTGCCCGAAATACTCAAGGAAATCCCGCTGTTTTTGACCGGCGATCTCAACACGCCCTCGCACCGCGACTGGTCTAGCGCCCTGCAGCCGGCACGTCCCGAAGTCATCCGATATCCGATCGAGTGGCCGGTGACACGGCGTCTCGAGAACTCGGGCTGGCGCGATTCGTTCCGTGAAGCGCACACCGATCCCGCACGTCGCCCTGGATTCACCTGGACGGCCGGCATGCCGCATCCCTACGTACGAGCGCGTGAAACCATCGATCGCATCGACTTCGTATTCGCAAGCGGTGCCGCCGAGACACTGCGCAGCCAGATCGTCGGTGAACCCGGCGGGGACGGCGTCGATATCAGCGTAGCGCCCTACCCGAGCGATCATCGTGGTGTGGTGTCGAGCTTTCGGGTCATGCCTGCCCCCGCACCGCCGCTCGTGAGCGTCGAGCCACGCACGGTGGCTCGGGGCGCGGACCTGCTCGTGCGCGGCTTTGACCCCCAATCGGAAGGCTGGCGCGTGACCATCGTTCCCGCGGACGCCGCACTCGACAAGTCGCTGCTGCGCATAGTCGAAGACGTCGGTGCGTGGCGCCGAGCGGCGCGCATCTCTTCGCGCCAGTGGCTGCCCGGTGAGTACGACGCCGTCCTGCTCGATGCACGCGATGCCGAACTCACCCGCGCGCGGTTCGTGGTCCGCGATGCGGGAGCACCGGTCATGCTGCAAGCCGTGTCCGGTCGGGTGCGCGCCGGCGAGCCGGTGCGCGTGCGTTGGTCGAATGCCCCGGGACATCGCCACGACTGGATCGGCTTGTTCCGCGCGGGTGCCGCTGCGGGCGACGCCCTGGGCTTCGCGCACGTCGATGCTCGGTACGCAGGTGAGATCAGCCTACCGACCTCCGTGAGGGGCGAACCCCTACCCGCCGGCAGCTACGAGCTGCGCTTCATGCGCGATGACTCGCACACCGTGGAGGCGAGTGCATGGTTCGACATCCGGTAACAGACTTATGAAAACGCTGCGCATTCGCTGGTGGATCTACGCGTACATGTTCGCCTTCGCCGCCATGGCCTATGTGCAGCGCACCACCATCTCGGTCGCGGCTCCCGAACTCACGGCGACCCTGCAGTATTCGACGCAGCAGATCGGCTGGTTATTCTTCGCCTTCACCACAGCCTACGCGCTCAGCCAACTGCCGGGCGGCGCCCTTGGTCAGCGGCTCGGGCCACGCGTGATGTTCACCGTGGTCGGGATCATCGGCGTGATCGCAACGCTCGGCACTGCGTTGCTTCCCTACGTGTTAGGCGGCGCAGCGCTGTTGATCGTGCTGATCGTCGCGCAAAGTCTGCTCGGCGCAGGGCAAGGCCCCGTGTTCCCGGTGCTGGCCGTGGTGATCGAGCGCTGGTTCCCTTCGCGGCAGTTCGCCATGGCCAATGGCGTAGTCAGCTCCGGCATGCTGCTGGGCGGTGCCTTGACCCCGCCGCTGCTCGTGGCGCTCACCGCGACACTCGGCTGGCAGCAGGCCGTGCTCGTCACGGCGGTTCCCGCCGCACTGCTGACTCTCGGCTGGTGGCACTACGGCCGCGATCGACCGCAGCAGCACGCGCGCGTGACGGCTGAGGAACTCGCCGAGCTCGACAGCGCACCGCCCGCCCCGCCACTCACCTTCGCGCGCATGGGCGAGGTACTGCGCAACCGGAATATCGTGCTGCTCGCCGTTTCATATCTATGCATGAACTTTGTGTTCTACATGATCAGCTTCTGGTCATTCATGTATCTGGTTCAGGAGCGCAAGTTGAGCGGTCTCGAGAGCGGACTGACCGCGATGCTCCCGTGGATCGGTGCCGCCATCGGCGCCGCGATTGGCGGTGTGCTCGCCGATCGCTTGGCCACGCGTCTCGGCGCCACGCGCGGTTATCGGCTCGTACCGATCTTCAGCCTGCCCGTCGGCGCGCTGTTGCTGCTCGCCATTCCTGTAGTCGACAGTGTGGTGCTCGCCGTGGCAGCGCTGTCGCTGGCGTTCTTTGCCATGGAGCTCAACGAGGGCCCGTACTGGGCCGCAACGATGAACCTCGCTCGCGCCGACACCGGTGCAGCCACCGGCGTGCTCAACACGGGCGGCAACGTCGGTGGAATGATCTGCCAGCCCGTCGTGGCGGCGCTCGTGGCGGACGGTCATTGGAACGATGCCTGGATCGCAGGGGCCGTCTTTGCCGCCGTCGCCGCAGCGCTTTGGGCTGTGGTGCGCTGCGAACGACCCTCGTGAGCGGGACGGTGCCGCCATGACGGAAGG
>JAGWXC010000024.1 GCA_018970045.1 Planctomycetota bacterium
GACCGACCACACGAGCCCCGCGTGCGTTTCGACCAGCGACTGCCAGGCAGCCCGATCGCCCGCCGCGGCCTTGGCGACGCGGTCGAGGTGGTCCTCGTTGGGCACGGAGGCGGGCATCCGGGGACAAGGGTAACGGTCGGCGGGATTTTTCCGCGCAGGATGTATCCGGCGGCATTCGGGCGGCACTGCTCCCCTGTCGAGGCCACTTCGGTCCTCTCCAACGAACCAGAACGGAACCCAGCCATGAAGCACACCACCGCCCTCATCATGACCCTTGCCAGCGTCTCGGCCGCGAGCGCCGACATCGGCTTCACCGCCGCCGTGACCGGCTGCCGACAGGCCGTGCCGCAGGGCACGCTGCTTGGCGTCGAACTGCGCGAGCGCAGCGGCGAGCTCGTCTACGAAGGTGACCTGTACGACACCGCGGTCACCATCAACTGGAATCCCCGCCTGAACGTGGCCACTGGTGCGCTGATCGAGATCGATGTCGACAGCCCCGACACGTCCAACATCCCGACGCTGCAGTGGATCCTCGCGAACCTCGCCAACGCGACCCTGGACTTCGCCGACGCGATCGACGCCGCCGCGGGTGCCTCGAGCGGTTCGGACCTGCAGAAGATCCAGCTCGACCGCGAAGAGGGCATCCTCGCCTTCCAGCTCGAGTACATGGACCAGTCGAAGCTCTACGTCGATGCGGTGACCGGCGGCCTGATCCCTCACCACGGTGCCGGTGACGACGTCGAGGAAACGCTGTCGTCCGCCCAGTTCAACGCATGCCTCGACGCCGCCAACGCAGCCATCGGCGCGGGTTGGACGGCCTTCGAATCGCAGGCCGAGGACGAGACGGCTGGGTTCGCCGCAGCCAATCGCGTCGAGGTCCGTTACTTCGAAACCAAGGGCGCGGGTGTTCGTCAGGTGACGGTGGCGCTTGATGGCACCGTGCTCGGCAACGTCGAGTACACGCCAACCGCCACGCAGGCCTCGCGCATCGCTTCGATCCGCTCGCTCCTGGGCACGCTGACGGTCGGCATGGGCGCCGCGGTCGACGCTGCCGTCGCGCAGTATCCCGGCTCGACCGTGCATGAGGCTGAACTGAAGGTCGAACAGGGCGAGCTCTTCTGGAAGGTCGAGCTCATCACGGCGGCCCTCGTCGAACTCGATGCCTGGGTCGATGCCTCGACGCCGGCCTTCCGCTTCGCGAGCGCCCCGGTGAACACCAACCCCAGCGACCTCAATGAGGACGGCCTCGTCGACGGCGCGGACCTTGGCCAGCTGCTGAGCATCTGGGGCATCACCAACCCGGTGCTCGACATCGATGCCGACGGCATGGTGGGTGGCGCTGAGCTGGGTGCCCTGCTCACCCGCTGGAACGGCCAGTGACCGGTTGATCGAACCCCCGGATGGCATGCGGGGCGTCGCTTCGGCGGCGCCCCGCTGTCGTTGGTGCCGCAATCGGCGAACTCCGAGGTTGACCCCCGGCCTAGAGTGACCACACTCCGAGTCCGCCTGCTGGCGCCAACCATCGACCATGACCAGAACGACTGCCATGCACCTCATGACCACCACGATCTCGACCATCGTCGGCCTCGCCGCCCCAAGCCTGCTTGCCTGTTCCGTGCTGGCCGCGCCGCCCGCGGATCGTCAGGATGAACCCGAGTTCCGATCGACGCTGACCCGCGTGCGCGAGGGCGGCACGCCCTTCGACCCGAACCAGAAGCTCGAACCCTACGCGATCCAGCGAGCGACTGATGGCGGTCTAGCGGGTGAAGTCGGCTCAGCGCTCATCAGCTCGGTGCCCGAGTACGGCCCCACGCGCGGCGTGCTCTACCAGTACGGCAACAGCTGGAACTCGGTCGTCACCGCGCTCGTGTCAAGTCTGACCGCCGGCACCGTGAACGACGAGATCGCCTACGTCGTCGTGGCCAACCAGACGACCGCGAACAGCGCGACCACGGCCTTCACCGCCGCGGGCGCGAACATGAGCAAGGTCGTCTTCATCATCCAGCCGAGCAACTCGATCTGGATGCGCGACTACGGCCCGCACTTCGTCTTCCAGGGCGGCGCGCTCGCGGTCGTCGACAGCCACTACTACCCCAACCGCCCGTCGGACAACTTCCTGCCGACCCTGATCGGCGACGCCACGCTCGGCGTGCCGACGCTCGACATGGGGCTCTACTACTCAGGCGGCAACTTCCAGCCCGGTCCCAACCGCAGCGGCTTCTGCACGGCCCTCATCAACCTGGACAACCCGACCGCGGGCGGCCACAACGAGGCGCTGATCCGCGAGCTCTACGACACGTACCAGGGGATCGACACGCTGCACATCCTGCCGCAGTTGCCCTTCACCGTCGATGGCACGGGCCACATCGACATGTGGATGTACATGGTCGACCAGGACACGGCGATCATCAGCGAGTTCATCCCGGGCTCGAACGCGACCGCGATCAGCGTGACCAACAACGCCGTGCCCTACATGCAGGGGCTGGGCTTCCAGGTCTTCCGTCCGAAGGCGTGGAACGACGGCGCCGGCACGCACTTCACCTACGCCAACGCCTTCCGCGTGAACAACCGCATCTTCATCCCCTGCTACGGCACGCAGCTGGCCGCAGGCGGCAACTCGGCCTACAACGACGAGGATGCCGACGCGCTGGCGAAGTGGCAGCAGGCCGCCGGACCCGGCGTGCAGATCGTGCCGATCCAGTGCTCGAGCATCATCACCGCATCGGGCGCGATCCACTGCATCGTCAAGCAGGTGCCGCGGTACACCGACCTGCTCCCGGCCGCGCATGTGGTCGAGCCGGGCGGCAACGAGGTCTGGCTCCAGGGTGCTACGCAGCAGATCCGCTGGAACGCGAGCGACACGAACAACGCCGCGCTCGCGAACGTGGACCTGGCGTACTCGGTCAACGGCGGCACGAGCTGGACCCCGATCGCGAACGCGATCCCCGACTCGGGCAGCTACGCCTGGACGGTGCCCGCGGTCGAGGCCTCGTCCGCGCTTGTGCGCGTCGTGGCCCGGGCCACCGACGGCGACACGACGATCGGCGTGAGCAATCCGTTCCGCATCGCGACCGGCACGGCCACGACCTACGACTTCGCGAGCGGCGCGGGCGTGACCCGCTTCGGTGCGGGCTCGGCGACCGCCAGCTGGACCAACGTGAATGCCAACGCCAATGCGGTCACGACCGCGCTGACGGCGGCGAACTACACGGCGCTCGCCACCTCGAACGCCACGGGCGGCTCGACCGATGCCAACCGCTACATCACGCCCACGCTCGCCTCGACCAGCGAGGCCACGCACGTGTACCGCTTCGTGATCAGCGAGCCGGTCGCCGACATCGACGAACTCCGCGTGCGCTGGGAAGGCTTCGCCGCCAACTGCACGCAGACCGAGCTGTACGTGTGGAACAACGCGCTGGGCAACTGGGGCGACGCCAACGGCCTGGTCGGCCAGAACCGCTACCTCGATTGCTTCGCCGGCAACCGTGACGAGAACCTGGCGGCATCGCTGCGCGCGAACCTGCAGAACGTCGTCGCGGCCGACGGCACCGTGCGGTTCCTCGTCTACGGCGAGCGCCCCGCGGACGAGACCTACCACGACTACATGTCGCTGACGGTCATCCGTGCCAATGATCCCGCCCCCGTCTGCCCGACCGACCTTGATGGCAACGGCCTCACCGATGGCGGCGACCTGGCCGTGGTGCTCGGCTCATGGGGCGCCTGCAGCGGCTGCGCTGCCGACCTTGATGCGAGCGGAGCGGTCGACGGCGGCGACCTGGCGGTACTGCTCGGTTCGTGGGGCGCGTGCCCGTGATCACTGCATCGTGAGACGGTCTGCCTGAGTTCGCGCGCGAGCGCTCCTTCGGCTTGATCAGCGCGTCTTGGCAGTTGTGCGTTCGGCGCCCGACGTGACCTCGCTCTCGGCATCCTTGCGGTTGAGCATCAGCGTGCGCACGTCGGGATCGACGATCGCCCGGTCCGGGCGGAACGGGCTCTCGATCGTGACCTCGACTGTTTCGCCAGGGCCGATCGTCAGTCGCGAGCGCGCATCCTGATACTCCGGCCGCTGCGTCGCCGCGGCCGCTCGCTCCTCGGCGGTGCGCACGATGGCGGCCGCTGGCCAGCGCTCCTCGCCGTTGGTGACCGCCACCTCGAGCGGGACGGTGCCGGTGCCGACGTTGCGCACCGACAGCACGGTGCGCCAGGTGCCGCCATCGGCCGTGGGCTCCGTGGCGATGGCCGAGTCGATCTTGAACTCGGGCACGACCACGTCGAGGAACCACTGCTTCACGAAGGCGTCGTAGGCGGCGGCGTCGGGCGCGTGCGGGCGCATGGCCTGGATGAAGTCCTGCAGGAGCGGGAAGTCGGGACCGGTGAGGAACGCGCCGATGAACTCCCGAACGCCGGCATTCATGCGTTCCTCGCCCAGATGCTCCATGAGCATCCAGAAGACCCAGCCGCCCTTGTCGTACGTCACGGTCCCGTCGCCGTTGCGCGAGCCATCCAGCTCGACCATGGGCAGTTCGTCGTCGGCGCTGCGCGAGTTGCCGTAGATGAACTCGATCTGGCGCATGAAGCCCATGCGCGCACGCTCGCCGCGCAGCTGGCGGATCAGGCGCGCGGTCGACCAGTGGGCCATGCCCTCGCTCAGGATGTTGCCGCCGGGACCGTCACCGGGGCGAAGGATGTTGCCCCACCACTGGTGCGCCGCCTCGTGCGCGGTGACCATGAAGGGCGTGTCCTGCTCGGGCGTAGGCTTCGACATGAAGCCGATGCCTTCACTGAACACGATGTTCGTCGGGAAGCCCTGCGCATATCCCGCAAGCGCCGGGAACTCGCTGATGCGCAGCTCCTTCCACGGATAGGGCCAGAACCACTTCGAATACCACTCGTGCGCGCCATCGAGGGCCTCGAGCATGGCGGGCACGTTGAAGCCGTGCTGCGGCAGGTGCCAGATCACCGTCGACTTGCCACGGGACTCCTCCCAGCGCCCGGCCGCGAGGTTGATCGCCATGATCGGGTGGTCGGACTGCCAGTGCATGGTGCGCACGCCATCGGCGACCGTGTCGATGGTGCAGACGCCGGGCATGTTCGCGCGGAACTCCTCGGGCACGCGCACCACCGCCACCATGCTGGTCTCGCCGCCGGTCCCGAAGGCGGTCTTGGTGACCTTCTTCCAGTCATCAGGTCCGGGGCGCTTGGGCTCAGGCACGCGCTCCGGATCCTGCCCGACGCCATCGACGAAACCGACCATCGGCAGGAAGCTCGGGCCGAAGCTGTTGAGCAGCACGGCGGAGCGGATGATGAACTCACCGGCGCCGCCGGGGTTGGCAGGCGTGGTACGGCCGGGCGCGACGTGACGGAATCCCAGTTCGACGCTCGCGCCAGGAGCGAGCGGTTCACGCGGCGTGAAGACCCAGAGCCCCGAGCGGTTCGACACGCGTTGCGACCACGGGCTGAGCCGGCGTGCGGCCGCGACGGACTCGTCGGTCCACTCCTCGCCCTCGAACTCGAACGAGAGTCCGGTGAAGGTCGTGTTGGGCGTGATGGCGAACTGGCGCATGGGAGCATCCGTGCGATTGGTCAGGACATAGGTCCCGTCCACCGCGATCGTTCCCGCCTCGGGATCCACATCCAGATCGAGAGCCGCGCCCGTGATGAGCGGCTGCGGAGCATCGCGCCAGGTGCGTTCGTTGGCCACGAAGTAGTCGCGCTGCCGGCGGCGCTCGGGGGCGCCACCATCGCCGCTGCGAACCATGAGCGCCAGCGCAGTCGCACAGACGATCGCGGGCGCACCGAAGACCATCAGCCGGGCGGCTCGGCGCCACGCCACGTTCCACTGCAGCCGCGACGTGATGCCCTGGGCATCGGGTGCGCGGCGGCGCCACCACTCGACCGAGGCATGCAGCATGACGAGCCCGACCAGGATCCAGAGCACGCGATTGAGCAGCAGCGCCGTGCGATCGAGCGGCAGCAGCTCAAAGTCGGTCCAGATCATGCCGTTCCAGAGGTGCCAGTTGAACACCCAGTTCATCCAGCCGCGCGTGACGCACCAGCCGGTCACCACCAGCGCGGCGATCCCCGCGAGATAGCTCGCGTAGCGGTTGCGGAAGAGGCTCCACGCCAGCGCCAGGAAGCACATCCACGCGAAGAGCGTGGCCGAGAGCAGCGCGCCCCACGCCAGCACGAACGGCAGCACGGATGGCGGAAGGAAGATGCCCGTCTGGCCAGCCTGCACCAGCGTGGCGACGGCCATCGACATCCAGACGGCACCCAGCACGGCCAGGACCACGGTCATGGCGCACGCGCCCATCTTGCCGACGACCAGTGCCAGCGTGGGTGCCGGGCTCGCGCTCACGATGGGCCCCAGGCGCACGCGATCATCACGCGCCAGGCTCTCCGTGAAGTAATAGAGCACCATGAAGAGCGAGAGCAGCGTGACGGTGTTGTAGGACTCGGCGGCGAACGTGCCCGCCGACACGAGTGACGGCGTGTCGAAGGGGCCCGGGCGGAAGATGAACCCCACGCACTGCAGCACGATGAGCGGCACGAAGATCAGGAGCCCCGGCGAACGCCGCAGCTCGCGCGCCTCGGCACGGAAGGCGTTGACCGCCGCCGAGACGGCTGCACCGAACCCACCGGTGGCCGTGCGCATGCCCAGCGCAGCGATGGAGCGATGCTCCAGCGCCGGCGCAGGCGGGATCCGCGCGCTCTCGGCGGCGGCGATCACGGCCGCCACGCGCCCTGCCGGGACCGCATACGGGGATCGCCAACGACGCTGTTCGCGCCTGGCGGCAATGACCAGGGCGACGGCGCCGAGCACGACCAGCCCCAGCCGCTGGCCGATCATCAGCGCATCGAGCGTCAGCGGCTGCGTGTTGTAGAACGTGACGCCCCGGTCCACCTTGAGGTAGGTCTCATTGAGCCAGCGGTAGGCGGCAAGGTCGGCGACCTGCAGCACCGAGTCCGCCCAACCCGGCAGCCAGCTCGGCGAGAAGTTCCAGAAGAAGAAGACGCTGCTCAGGAGGATGGCCACCGGCAGCGCAAAGACGACCACGGCCTGGCGCGTGAGCGCTCCGAGCGCAAACGCGATCGCACCGAGCGAGAGCATCGGCAGCACCGTGAAGAGCAGCATGGGCCACAGGTAGTTCGCCAGCGCGAACGCACCGCGCACCCGGTCGGGCTCCTCCACGGGGTAGAACTCGAAGAAGACCATCTGCAGGACGGCGTTCACCGCAGCAATGGCCAGGTACGTCGACGCCACGCCGAGCCAGCGACCGACCACGTACTCGCGCGGCGTCAGCCCGGTGCTGCCGATGATGGGGATCACCCGAAGCGCATCGTCTTCCGTGGGCGCATTGCCGAACGCCGTGCAGACGAAGAAGACCCAGAACAGCGCGAAGACGAGCATGTCCATGAACGCGAGGTTGAACTCGCTGTTCAGGAAGGCGCGCTCGCCGCCCGCGACCCGGCTGCCGGCGCCGATCGTGACGCTGCCGGCTGAGAAGCCCCAGTTGAGGAAGAGCAGGATGACGATGAGCATCCAGACTGACGGGCGGCGCCAGGCGGACCGAAGCTCGAGCCAGGCCAGGGAAAGTGCTCGTTGCATGGATTGGTGCTCCGTGGTTCAGGCGACCGCGGCCGGGGCGGGATGCTGCGCGCGGCTCTCGTCCATCACGCCGAAGTAGACGTCCTCGAGCGTGGGCGGAACGGTGGTGAAGCCATCGGGGCGCTGGTTGGCATCGCCCTGCACGCGCGTGCGGAACATGGATCCCTCGACGAGCACCGCCTGCGTCACGCGGTGCGACGCGCGCAACCGATCGAGCGCATCAAGCGACACGATGCCCTCGTGCACGCGGCCATCCAGCCGTCGTCGCGCGTCGGCGGTGCCGCCGCTGGTCACGCAGCGACCGCCGCGGATCACCGCGAAGCGCGGGCAGAGCGTGGCGATGTCCTCGACGATGTGGGTTGAGAGCAGGACGATGCGGTCACGGCCAAGCTCCGCAAGGATCCGGTAGAAGCGCTGGCGTTCCTCGGGGTCGAGGCCCGCGGTCGGTTCGTCGACGATCACCAGGCGCGGGTTGCCCGCGATCGCCTGCGCGATGCCCAGGCGCTGGCGCATGCCGCCGGAGTAGGTGCGCACCTTGCGCTTGGCCGCGTCGGCGAGGTTGACCCGCTCGAGCAGCTCATCGACCAGGCGCTTGCGTCCCTGCGGTGCATCGACGCCCTTCAACCTCAGCAGGAAGTCGAGCATCTGCGCGCCAGACAGCGACGGGTAGAAGCCAAAGTCTTGGGGCAGGTAGCCGAGGCGGCTCCACACGGCGCGCGGATCCTTGACGATGTCGGCACCATCGAGCGTGACCGAGCCGCCGGTCGGCTCGAGCAGGCCCGCGAGGATGTTCATGAGCGTGCTCTTGCCTGCGCCGTTGGGACCGAGCAGGCCGAAGAGCCCCTCTGGAATCTCGAGCGAGACCCCCTTCAGCGCGGCGACGGGACCGGGATAGATCTTGACGAGGTCGTTGATGCGGAGCATGGGTGGGGTCCTTCGTGTGTTGTCTTACGCTACCACTTTGTCAACGGTGCGGGAGGCTGGCCTGCGGCCGCGCCACTTGGATCGCCTGCACGACGTGGCCATAGACCCAGCCCAGGCCACGCATCGTCCACAACGTGATCGTGGCGAGCACCAATCCGAGCCCGACGCTGGACAGCGCAAGCGACATCGGGAGCCGGATCGTGCCATCCGCGGCGGGCTTGAGTTCGGTCCAGAGGTACTGCACGCGGTCGACATCGGACGACAGCGTCACGAACGGCAGGTTGGCAGCCTGCAGCAGCGGCCCAGTGATCATCGCCACGCTGAGCGCCGACATCGTGATGGTGACGACGAACAGCGCCACGCTCACGGGGAAGTTGGCATACAGGTAGCCCAGCGACAGCCAACTGCGCACATCCTTGAGCCAGCACCAGATCCGCTGCCAGAAGCCGACATCGGCCACCCCATGCACGGGCTGCACGCGTCGAGGCATGCGCACGCCGAGCAACGCCTGGACGACGGCGCCCTCGACCAGGCAGAGCGCACGAGCCGAACCCAGCAACAGCACGAGCACGGGCAGCCCCAGCAGCGTTGGCAGAAGCCCGACCGCCAAGCCACCGAGCGTCACGGCCCAGATGAAACAGGCTGTTGCCACGATGAAGCCAACGCCACCGAAGTAGAGCAGCGCACCCCATGCCCGGGAATCGAACCAGATGCCCACGATGGGCACATCGCGAAGCCGCGGTGCGGGGGCCTGCACGGGTGTCGCCAGGACCGCCGACGGCGCGCCGCGTGGCGATCCATCGATGCGTGGCGGATCAACCGCGCGATGGCTCGTTTCCTGAGGTTTCCCCGCAGGATCAGCAGGAAGGCCCCGGTACGCCGCGGCGATCTCGTCGACCTCCCCGAACTCGGCGATCGCCTGATCCACGGGCACCCCCCGCCGCACCGCCGCCTGCAGGTGCTCCTCGGCGTCGATCAGCGCATCATGGGCCAAGGCGGGGTCGGCGCCATGCAGCGCGACCTCGAGGCGTGCGAGGTAGCCCTCGATCGACGGGGGCGACGGAACCTGGTCAGCGTCGTGCATCGGTCTCTCCAAGAACCCTGTTCACCCAGCGGCTGCTGGCACGCCACGACTCGGCCCAGGACGCGAGCACACGCCGCCCCTCGGCCGTCAGCGTGAAGCACTTGCGCGCAGGTCCCTCGGTCGACGGCACGAGCGTGCTGCGGACCAGTCCATCCGTCTCCATCGAGCGGAGCATGGGATAGAGCGTCCCCTGCTTGAAGCTCATGCCGTCGGGGGCCTCGTCGGCCAGCTGCCGGGCGATCTCGTAGCCGTGGATGGGCTCGTCGCTGCGGGCGATCACCGCCAGCACGACCAGCCAGGACGTGCCGGTGCTGAGGTCCCTGTTCAGGCGGTCATGGAGCGGCGAGGCCATCGCCCAGTAGTGTAGATCACACAGTACTTGGTGTCAAGCACCACCAGGCCCTCACTTGCGGATGCCCAGATCGCGATTGACCTTGGCCTTGCGTCCGCGGATGGTGGCCCCGCGCAGGACCCGCACGACATGATCGACATCGCGCGCCGGCAGTTCGACGATCGTGTAGAGCTCGGCGATCTCGATGTCGCCGATGCCGCGCGGGTTCACGTTGGCTTCGTTGGCGATCGCGCCGACCACGTCGGCGGGCCGCACCCCTGCCTTGCGGCCGAGCCCGATGAAGATGCGCTCCATGTCCTGTGGATCACGGTCGTTCCACTGTCCGCGCGGAGCCCCGCGCTGCGGCGGACGGTCCTGCCACTGGCCGCGCGGCGCTGCTCCCCGCGGCGCGCCGCGATCCTGCTCCCGTTCGCCGCCCTGCTGGGCTCCCTCTGGACGAGGACCGCTCCACTGCCATCCGCGCGGTCCGCGTTGGCTGCCCTCGGCGGGCGCCGGCGCCTCGCGCCGCGGCCGATCGTTGCGGCCGAAGCCCTCGATGACCGGAATGTCCGCCTCGTCGCGCGCGGCATCGCCCTCGAGTGCTTCGTGCGCCAAACGCACGGCCGCGGCCGCCACGTCCATGGGATCGAACTCGGAGGACAGTGCTTCGGCAACCGAGCGGTACGCCTCGAGGTCGCCCGACTCGAGCACCTCGCGCACGGCGCCCTTGGTCATGTCCAGGCGCCGCGCCTTGACGTCCATGGGTGACGGCACCGTCGCGATCGCGATCTTCTGCTTCGTGGCCTGCTCGATGTTGCGCAGCAGGCGATGGCCACGCGGCTCGACCAACGAGATCGCCACGCCTTCGCGCCCCGCGCGGCCGGTGCGGCCGATGCGGTGGACGTACGCCTCCGGCGAGGAGGGCACGTCGAAGTTCACCACGTGCGTGAGATGATCGATGTCGATGCCGCGCGCCGCGACATCGGTCGCGACCAGGAGGTCGACCGTGCCGGCGCGTGCGCGCGCCATGACGCGGTCACGCTCGGCCTGGCCCATGCCGCCGTGCAGGGACGCCACGCGGTAGCCACGGCCCACCAGGCGCTCGGCAAGTTCGTCGACTTCGAGGCGGGTCCGGCAGAAGACGAGCGCGAGCGTGGGCGATTCCAGATCGAGCACGCGCCCGAGCGCGGCGATCTTGTGCGGGCGCGGCACGATGTAGGCCGTCTGCCGGACCTTGGGCACGGATCCCTTGGTCGCGGCGTCGCGCGCGATCAGGATGCGCTCGGGATCACGCAGGTGCTTCTCCGCGATCGAGGCGATCCGCGGCGGCAGCGTGGCGGAGAAGAGCGCGGTCTGTCGGGTCTCGGGGGTGCCCTCGAGGATCAGCTCGAGGTCCTCGGCGAAGCCCATGTCCAGCATCTCGTCGGCCTCGTCGAGCGCCACGATGCGCAGGCCCGAGAGATCCAAGGTTCCCCGGCGCATGTGATCGAGCGCGCGACCCGGCGTGGCCACGACCACGTGCACGCCGCGCCGCAGCGCCACGACCTGCCGATGGAACTCCTGCCCACCGTAGATCGGCGCCACGGCGATGCCCAGCCCCTTGCCGTATCGATGGCACGCTTCGCACACCTGCACCGCGAGCTCGCGGGTGGGAACGAGGACGAGCGCGAGTGGCTTCAGGGGCTCGGGCTTGATGCCCCCGACCAGCTGCAGGATGGGCAGCGCGAACGCGGCGGTCTTGCCCGTGCCGGTCGCCGCCTGGCCAAGCAGGTCACGGCCCGCGAGCAGCGGCGGGATCGCAGCCTTCTGGATCGGCGTGGGCTCTTCGTAGCCCAGGGACGCGAGTTCAGTGACCAGTTCCGTGCCGAGTCCCAGTGCTTCGAAGGTGTCGCTCACCGGGAGAGACTACCGTGCCGCCATGAACTCCACCGCCACGATCGTCGACGCGCATGCCTGGCTCCGATGGATGACTGGACGCAGCCTCGCGGCATGCCGCACGCTCTCGAATGAGGAACTCCACCGTGCGTTCCCGATCGGCCTGGGAAGCGTGCACGCGACGCTGCTGCACCTGTACGGCGCGGAGCGGATCTGGATCGGCGTCGTGACCGGCAGCGCTGCAGCGCTCACCATGCCGACCGCAACCGAGTGTCCGACGCTCGATGCGCTCGAGACAGCATGGTCCACGACGCGTCGGGAGTGGGATGCGTTCCTCGCCGCGCTCACGCCCGCCGAGTGCGCACGCGTCGTCGAGCGCGTGCGTGATGGACGTACGTATCGACAGACGGTGGCCGACGCGTGCATGCAAGTGCCGACCCACGCGCTCTACCACAACGCACAGCTCAGCTTCATGTTCCGATCGATGGGTCACGCACTGCCGGACTCGAGCTGGATCCTCTGGGCGCGCGAGCGGCTGGGGTGAGGATGCCGAGCACGGGCCGAACGCAGGCTCTGGTCAAATTCTTTTGCTCTTTGCAACTGTCGCCCTGAACTGGACTTGCGTCAAGCCGCCAGCCCTGCAGGGCACGCCTGATCCGGTCATTCGGCGTGTGCTGTTTTGATTTGGAGGACAGCGCCGCTAGCGTTCTCCGATGGAGCTCGGCTCATGGTGGGCCGAGGCTTCGATCCGGGATGTGCTCCGAATCTGGAGAAAGCAATGAAGATGCGCTGTTGTTCCATCGTTGCTGCGTGCGCAAGCACGCTGCTGTCCGTTTCCGCGCTCGCCGATGGCGGGCTGTCCGTTCGCGGCGCCAAGTCGCCTGACAGCTCGATCCTGAGCAATGCGCCGGCGTCCGCAACGCCGAGCGACCGCAAGCCGCCGGCCGAGGGCCACTGGGGCGGCAGCCTCGCTGGAAGCGAGGCATCGCAGATCCTCTTCTACCGCGACTACGCGATCGGCAGCTGCGCCTACGAGGCCGCACTGCAGGGCAGCGCGTTCGGCACCGTGACCTTCACGAGCAGCCCTACGACGTTCGCCGGGCTGCTCGCCAACGGCACCGAGTGGGACCTGATCGTGGTCGCGAACCAGAACTACTCGAACCTCGGCACGTTCCAGCAGGCGCTGGTCACCTATCACGCTGCCGACCCCGGCTGCGGCATCATCGTCTCGGAGTGGAAGGACACCAGCGCGGCGTCCTACTTCCCCGCTCTTGGGTTCACGCACAGCCAGCCCTGGAACGTCTTCGGCGCCGTGAGCTTTGAGCCCGGCAGCACGGTGGCGTCCTCGCCCACGGTCGCCTTCGTCCCCGCGGGCTGGGAAGTCTGGAACAACGGCACGATCGGCGGCGGTACCGCCGAGATCCGCAACGTCCAGTCCAAGGTGGCGAGCGCCCGCAACGGCAAGGTCATCGTCAACGGCTTCCTCAGCGACACGCTGTCGCCGTTCGCCAACGGCGTGGCGATGGTCAAGTTGCAGATGGCTGCGCTGACGCGCCCCCCCTGCAACTTCGGTGACTGCAACAACGATGGCATCTGCGACGACGGCCAGCTGCCGGGCAACGACTGCAACGGCAACAACGTGCTCGACTCGTGCGACATCGCCAGCGGCACGGCGACCGATTGCAACGGCAACGGCACGCCGGACTCCTGCGAACTCGCGGGCGGCGCGGCTGACTGCAACGGCAACGGCGTGCTCGACTCGTGCGAGCTTGCCAGCGGTGCGGCGACCGACTGCAACGGCAATGGCACGCTGGACTCGTGCGACATCGTCTCGGGTGCTCCGGACTGCAACGGCAACGGCAAGCCCGACTCGTGCGACATCCAGCGCGGCACGGCGACCGATTGCAACGGCAACGGCGTCCCCGACAGCTGCGACATCGCGGGCGGCAGCTCGAACGACGTGAACCAGAACGGCATTCCCGACTCGTGCGAGCCTGACTGCAACGGCAACGGCATTCCCGATGCCTACGAGGTCGCCGGCGGCTTCGTCGCCGACTGCAACGGCAACGGGCAGCCCGACAGCTGCGACATCGCCGGCGGCGCTGCCGACTGCGACAGCGACGGCGTGCTCGACTCGTGCGAGCTCGCCGCCGGTGCGCCGGACTGCAACGGCAACGGCGTGCTGGATTCGTGCGACATCGCCAGCGGCTTCTCGGTCGACTGCGACGGCAACACGATCCCCGACAGCTGCGACCTGACCAACGGTGCACCGGACTGCAACGGCAACCAGGTCCCTGACAGCTGCGACATCGCCAGCGGCTTCTCGGTCGATTGCAACAGCAACTCGGTCCCCGACAGCTGCGACCTCGCCAACGGCGCGCCGGACTGCAACGGCAATCAGGTCCCTGACAGCTGCGACATCGCCAGCGGCACGTCGCAGGACTGCAACGCGAACCAGGTGCCCGACAGCTGCGACCTTGCCGACGGCACGTCGAAGGACTGCAACGGGAACTCGATTCCCGACAGCTGCGACATCGCCAGCGGCCTCAGCAGCGACCCCGAGGGTGACGGCATCCCCAACAGCTGCGAGCCCGACCCGGGCGTGACGATGTCGGGTCCCGGCAACACGGCCCCCGGCCAGTGCCGCGCGATCGGCGACGAAGTCACCTTCGACGTCTCGGTCCTCAACCCGCCGATCGTCACGGTCGCCGGCCAGTTCAACGTGGTCTATGACCGCGCGGTGCTGGAGTATGTCGGCATCTCGGGCGGCGACGCCCCGATCACCGACATCCTGGTGAGCAGCCACGATGCGTCCAACGGGTCGATCTTCTGGATCTCGACGATCCCCAACGGCGGCAGCGGCACGCTGGCCGACCTGCGCGTGGCGAGCCTTCGCTTCCGCGTGATCGCCGATGACTGCGACGGCGGCGTGCATGCGTCGCTCGACGAGGGCTTCGCCCCGGTGCTGATCGCCAACGACGGCGGCGTCACCGCGGACCTGCCGCTCACGCAGCCTGCGTCCTTCGTGATCGACACGACCGGCCCGGTGCTCTCGGGCGTGCCTGCGGACGTCTCGGTGCCTGCGGATGCCGGCAGCGGCTGCTTCGCGGCCCGCGAGCTCACGCCGCCGACGGTGATCGACAACTGCGGTGACGCCGACCTGGTGATCACCCGCAGCGATGGCCAGCCGCTCGGCGCCCCGTGGGCCTGCGGCACCACCACCGTGACGTGGTCGGCGACCGACGGCTGCGGCCGCACGGCGCAGGCCATGACCATGGTGACGGTCGAGCCGTACCACCTGCTTGACCTGCGCCTGGCGTATGCGGGCTCGGGCTACGCGTCATCGATGGGTCGCTGCATCGACATCGACCTTGGTGATGTCGAGGCTGCGGTCGCCATGACCTTCGCCGGCGGCGTGGGCATGGAGACGATCCAGGTGCCCGTGGGCAGCTACGGCTGCGCCACCGCCGACGACGACCTGCACTCGCTGGTCTCGACCGGCAGCGTGGTCATCGAAGGCACCCGCTACGTGCTCGCGCTTGCGGGAACGTCGGCGCTGGTCAACGGCGACGTGACCGATGACAACCTCATCAACGTCGCCGACTGGGGCGTGATCGTCACGCGCATCGGCTCGATGCAGCCGGCCGACGTGGACTGCTCGACCGCGGGCTTCCATGTCGACTTCAACGGCGACGGTGCCGTGACGCAGGCCGACGGGGACTTCATCGTCTCCAGCCTGCTGCGCACCGGTGCCAGCGGCTGCGGCGCCCTCACCGGCGGCACGGCTGATGAAGGCGCGATGACCGTCGATCAGCTCGCGGCCATCGCCGGCCCCAACGCCATCCTCGCCGACCTCAACGGCGACGGCATGGTCGACCTCGACGACGTCAGCCTCTGGGCTGCCGCCAGCGAGCGTCGCCGCGAAGAGTGATCCAACGCTTCCACCGCTCGAACACCAGGGGGTCGGCTCACGCCGGCCCCCTGTTTCGTTGGGTGCGATGCCGTTGGATCGAAGGCCGCTGCCGATCAATCATGGACGTCAGCGCGCGTGGACGAGCGAGCGAAGCCGGAGCGGCCTTCCGTGTACCCTGATCGGCCCGCCATGAGCCAGCCCGACCATCCACGCCGCACCTTTGCGATCATTTCGCATCCCGACGCCGGCAAGACCACGCTGACCGAGAAGTTCCTGCTCTACGGCGGCGCGATCGACCTGGCTGGTT
The DNA here is from genome assembly GCA_018970045.1 of Planctomycetota bacterium. Lineage (GTDB taxonomy): Bacteria > Planctomycetota > Phycisphaerae > Phycisphaerales > SM1A02 > SYIB01. The sequence goes on from JAGWXC010000024.1 coordinate 16,044, forward strand.
CGGTGACGAGCCGCAAGGATCGCCGCGCCACGGCCAGCGACTGGATGGACCTCGAGAAGCAACGCGGCATCTCGGTCAGTTCCACGCTGCTCCAGTTCGATTACTCGGGCTACCGTGTAAACCTGCTCGACACGCCGGGCCACCAGGACTTCAGCGAGGACACCTACCGCGTGCTCACCGCGGTCGATGCCGCGGTCATGGTCATCGACGCCGGCAAGGGCGTCGAAGCGCAGACACGCAAGCTCTTCGAGGTCTGCCGCCGCCGCGGCGTGCCGATCTTCACCTTCATGAACAAGTGCGACCGGCCGACGCGCCCACCGCTCGACCTGGTCGACGAGCTCGAGAAGATCCTTGGCATCGGCGCCTATCCGGTGAACTGGCCGATCGGTACGGGCGCCAACTTCCGCGGCGTCTACGACCGTGCCGCACGGCAGATGCACCTCTTCGAGCGCACCAGCGGCGGCGCGTTCGTGGCGCCCTCGACCGTCGGCGGGATCGATGACCCACGCCTGCTCGAGCGACTCGACAGCGATGCCCACACCGAGAGCCTGCAGGAAGTGCAGATGCTCGACGAGACCGGCGGCGCCGGCGCGGCCTTCGACCGCGAGGCCGTGCTCGCCGGCCGCGTCACGCCGGTCTACTTCGGCAGCGCGATCAACAACTTCGGCGTGCAGCTCCTGCTCGATGGCTTCCTGCGCGACAGCAGCCCCCCGACGGCGCGCCAGTCGCGGGCCGGGCGCATCGAGCCGGGCGACGAGCGCTTCAGCGGCTTCATCTTCAAGATCCAGGCGAACATGGATCCCAAGCACCGCGACCGCATCGCGTTCCTGCGCGTGGTCTCGGGCACCTTCGAGCGCGAGATGCAGGTCGTGCACGCGCAGAGCGGCCGGCGCGTGCGCCTGGGCAACGCCGCCAAGCTCTTCGGCAACCAGCGCGAAACGGTCGACCACGCGGTCGCCGGCGACGTGGTGGGCCTGGTCGGCAACGACCTCTTCGGCATCGGCGACACGCTCACCGATGACCGCACGATCGTCTTCGACGAGATCCCCGAGTTCACGCCCGAGTGCTTCGCCTACCTGCACAACCCGCAGCCGGGCAACTACAAGAAGTTCAACCTCGGTCTCGAGCAGCTGCTGCGCGAGGGCGTGGCGCGCAAGTTCGAGACCGTGGGCAGCGGCACGAAGATCGCGCTGCTCGCGGCCGTCGGCCCGCTGCAGTTCGAGGTGATGGCGCACCGCCTGAAGGGCGAGTACGGCGCGGAGAGTCGGCTCGAGAGCGCACCGTGGCAGATCACGCGGTGGTGGCGCCGCAAGGGGCACGATGCCCCGGCGATGGCCGAGGAGCGCGAGATGGAACTCCCGGATGCGCCGCAGGGTTCACGCCTGGCGTGGGATGATCGTGGCCGCGGCGTCGTGCTCTTCAGCGACCACTGGCCGGTGCGGTTCTTCCAGGAGCGCAACCCCGAGATCGAACTCTCGGCCGTGCCCTGGGATCACGCCGCGGCGATCGCGATGGATTCGGCCCAGCAGATCCGGCGCTGATCAGGCGCGGGGCGCAAGCCGCTGGGCGCAGCACCCACGCACGGCGCGCACCACTCACGTCGGCGCTGGTGCCATGCACACGCAGCACCCTCGCACGTCGCGCACCACTCAGCGTGGTGCCACCCGCGACGCGACGGCATCGAGCAGCCGGTCCGCTGCCGCAGGCGCACGATCGAGGAACAGCGATGGCTCCACGAGCTCAAGTT
>JAGWXC010000246.1 GCA_018970045.1 Planctomycetota bacterium
CGGTCCCGGCTGGCCGAAGCCGAGACCGCGCGCCGGGTCGTCCATCTGGTTGCTGGCGAAGCCCAGATCCGCCAGCAGCATGTTCGCCTGCACGCCCGCGGTGCGCAGCGACTGGGGCATGCGCTCGAAACTGCCGTGCACCGCGATCACCGTGGGCGCCTCGGCCAGCGCGCGGACGCGCGCCTCGGCGAAATGCAGGTTGCCCGCATCCAGATCGCTCAGCACCACGGTGCCCGTGGCACCCAGGCGCGTCCCGATCTCGCTCGCGTGTCCACCTCGTCCCGCGGTGCAGTCCGCAAGCACATCGCCCGGCCGCGGGGCAAGCAGTTCCAGGATCTCGTGCATCAGCACCGGAATGTGACCGGCGGATTCCATGCCCTCAGGCCGTGTCCCGTGACGCAGCGCCGGGCGCCGCATCGACATCCGTTCGCTCCATGTTTCGAGCCTGGATCTGCCACGTGGCCTGCCGCGCAACCTTGATCGCGATCGCCGAGATGAAGGCGAAGAACGCGAATGCCAGCGACACGATGGCCAGCACGCGCGTGTCGGTGAGCAGTCGCGTGGCCGCCATCGCGACGCCGAGCACGCCGAAGCACACGGTGATCCCGTACAGCGCAAACACCGCGATCTTCACGCCGCCGAGCGAGCGCTTCAGCAAGTGATGGATGTGATTGCTGTCGGCGCTGTGAAACGGCAGCCCCGCAAGCTTGCGCCGGATGATCGCCAGGATCGTGTCCAGGATCGGCAGGCCGAAGATCACCAGTCCGGCGATCACGAGTTCGGTCTGTCCCTGCTCGCCGAAGCTCATGATGATCACCACGCACAGGTAGCCAAGCAGCAGGCTGCCGCAGTCGCCCAGGAAGATCATCGCCGGATTGAAGTTGTAGGGCAGGAAACCAAGAGTGGCGCCCAACAGCGCAAGACTCAGTGCCACACGCATGCCGACGAGACTCTGCTCCGGATCCTCCACCCGCTCGGTCATGGCCATCATGAGACTCACGGAGAGCAGTCCGATCGCCGTGATCGAGGTCGTGCCCGACAACAGGCCGTCCAGGCCATCGATGAGATTGGCGGCATTGCAGCCACCGATCACGAAGAGGGCGACCAGCGCTGTGCCGACCCAGTAGTACAGCTCCGTGTTGTGCACCGCGAACTGTCCGATCGAGAAAAGCGTGTCCTGCGGCGAGCCAAAGACAGACTTCAGCGCACCCTCGGCCAGACGCGGTCCCACATCCTCGATGGCCAGTGCCGCCGCCGCGACCAGCTGCCCTGCCACCTTCAGACGCGGATCCCACTTCCAGATGTCGTCGGCGAGGCCCGTGAACACGATCGCCACCATGCCGATCACCACGCTGAAGGGAACCACCTTGAGCGAGGCCGCTTCACCGCGGGTCACGAACGTCGCACCCATCAAGGAAACGATCACGCCAAGGAAGACCGCCAACCCGCCAAGGTAGGCGACCGGATAGGCATGCAGCTTCCGCTGACGGTCGGGCATGTCGATGATGCCCGCCTTCACCGCAATCTTGCGCACAAAAGGCGTGGCGAGCAGTGTCACCGTGAACGCGATCAGAAACACGGGCGCGTAGCTGTTCAGCAAGTCCAGTGGGCGGAACAGGAGGCCCTGCACCTCGGAGTCGCCATGCAGCGGGGTCGTCGTGGGGACCAGGTCAGTCATGCCGCATGCTCCTTGCGCGACGCCGCATCGAGCCACGTGATGACGTCGTCGATCGTCTGCTCCAACGGGATGGTCGCGTCGAAACCGATCAGTCCGCGGATCCGTGTCAAGTCAGGTTCACGTGCACGAAGATCCTCAAACCCTGGGCCAAATGCCGCCTCGTAGGTCTGCGACACGATGGCCGAACGCGAGCCAGCGCGGCGAACCACCACCTCCGCGAGTGCGCGGATGCCGATCGGTCGATCCGAGCCGATGTTGAAAACGCCTCCAAGCGCGGCGTCCGTCTCCAGCAGCCGCTCGATTCCCCGCACGACGTCGCGAACATCCGCGAAGCAGCGCGACTGCATGCCGTCGCCATGCACTTCGAGCGGACGGTTGGCGCGCGCGGCCTCGACGAAGCGCGGAAGCACCATGCCCCATCGCCCCACCTGCCGCGGCCCCACGGTGTTGAAGAGCCGCACCACCACCACGGGAAGCCCCGATCCGCGATGCGCAGCCAGCGCCATGAATTCGTCGAGCGCCTTCGAGCAGCCGTAGCTCCAGCGCGTGACGGAGGTCGGGCCGTACACCACGTCGTCCGACTCGCGGAACGGCAGCCGCGTGGACTTGCCGTACACCTCGCTGCTGCTCGCGATGACCGTGCGCGCACTGGTTCGCTGCGCCATGCGGATGGCCGCCGAGGTCTCGAGCACGTTCACCTCGAGCGAATCCATCGGGCGCTGCATGACGCGGCGCACGCCCACCGCCGCAGCCAGGTGGTAGACGCGGTCGAAGGCCTCCATGTCGGTGCGCTGTTCGGCCTCCGACACGGTGCACTTCACGAACCGCAGGCGCGTGCCGCCGATGTGACGGGCCTGCTCCAGATTCGCCTCGAATCCGGTGGACAGGTCGTCGACCACGGTCACCGCGTCGCCTCTGCGAAGCAGCGCCTCGACGAGATGGGAACCGACGAAGCCGGCCCCACCTGTGACCAGAGATCGAAGCGATGCGGTCATGCGTGTCCGATCAGGTCGCCTTCGCCTTCGACTTGCGCTTGACCGGCTCGGGCACCGTGTCGCTGCCTCCGAAGGCCGCCGTGCGCTCGGCGTACTCCGCCATCGCCTCGGCATTCTTGCGGAGATAGCCGCCCGCGGTCATGTGCATGCGGTTCAGCATCACGCCCAGGAACTGGCTGCGGCTCTCGAGCAGCTGGCCC
>JAGWXC010000247.1 GCA_018970045.1 Planctomycetota bacterium
TCTCGCGCGGCTACCTCCGGCACCTCTTCATGGCCGGCGAGATGCTCGGCCCGACGCTCGCGAGCCTCCACAACATCCATCACTTCCAAACCCTTATGATGGAGATCCGCCAGGCCATTGCCCAGGACGCGTGGAACGCCTTCCTCGCGCGATGGCCCTGCCTGGCGGTGACCGACCAACCCGACACCGACCATGACTGATTTCATCGCCGCCGCCATCCTGCAGGCACCGCCGCTTCCGGGCCAGCCAGCTCCCGCACCCGCCGCCGTCGAGGGCTCCGCCCCGGCCGGTGGCGCCGCCCCCGCGGCTGCACCGCAGGACCCGGGCGGGTTCTTCTGGATCCTCATCCCGATGATGCTCGTCATCCTCGTGCTGCCCATGATCACGGGCCGCAAGGAGCGCAAGAAGCGCGAGGCCATGCTCGCCTCGATCGCCAACCGCGACCGCGTGCAGACGATCGGCGGCATCATCGGCGTGGTGACCGAGGTCAAGAGCGACCAGGTCACGCTGCGCGTGGATGAGTCGTCGGGCACCAAGCTCACCTTCGCGCGCAACGCCGTGAGCGACATCCTCGAGAAGGCCAAGAGCGCCGACTGATCGGCGCGGGACCACCCATGAACAAGCTGACCACGAAGATCATCCTCATCGCTGTCCTTGCCGTGCTCGCGGCGCTCGCCGTGTGGCCGCCCAAGGAAAAGATCCGCCTGGGCAAGGACCTGCGCGGCGGGGTCAGCCTGGTCTACGCCGTCGAGATGCCCGAGGGCGTCGATTCTCCGTCGGTGCTCACGCAGGTGATCGATGCGCTCAAGCGGCGCGTGAACCCGCAGGGCGTGCTCGACATCAGCATGACCCCGCAGGGTCGTGACCGCATCGAGATCGTCATGCCGCTGCCTTCGGAAGAAGGCAAGGCCCTGCAGGATGCCTTCCGCACACGCCTGGCCGACGTTGCCGGTCGCATGCAGCTCACCGCGCGCGAGCTCGACCGTGCGCTGCAGGAACGCAACGCGACCTCGCTCGTGCCTGCACCCAAGGATGGCGCCGCACCCGCTGCCGGCAGCCGAGCGGAACTGCTGGCCCAGCTGCAGACCTCGCACGACCAGGCCATCGAAGCCCGCGCCGCCTACCAGGCCGCGCTTGAGCAGGCCGCCGATGCCGCCACGCTTGCTCCCATCGAGGAGCGCATCGCTTCGGCTGAACTCCTCGAGCGCAGGGCTCGGGAGTCGCTGCTGGCCTCCAGCGTGAACGAGTCGCGCCTCAAGCGCGCCTTCCAGCTCTCGACCAAGGGCGACCGCCTGCGCGACGACAAGGGCAAGGCGCTCTTCGATGAGGCTGGCAACCCGGTCTACGGCCCGAGCCCGCGCGAGCGAGAGCTCGAGGCGATCGCCAAGCAGTGCCCCGAATCCGCAAGCGAGCTCGACGCACTGGTCAAGGAGTACGACGCCTACGCGTCGGCGATGACCGGCTACGAGGATCCCGAGGACCTCAAGCGCCTGCTGCGCGCAGCGGGCGTGCTCGAGTTCCACATCCCGGTCAGCGCCGCGAACCCGCAGGGCGTGAACGTGGGTGAGCTGCAGACGCAGCTGTCCGAGCGTGGCCCCGATGGCACCGACAGCGTGGTCGCGAGCTGGTACCGCCTCAACGACCTCAAGCAGTGGTACGACGATCCGCGCCAGCTCGAAGCGCTGCTCGCCGATCCGGCGACCTTCTTCCGCGGCCGCGACATGGTCGCGGCGCAGCACGAAGGCCAGGTTTACGTGCTGCTCTACGACACCGACGCGATGAGCATGACGCACGCGCCGGGCCAGGTCTGGTCCATGAAGAGCGCTCGCCGCGATGCCGACGAGTTCGGCCGTCCGTGCGTGGCATTCCAGCTTGATCAGCAGGGTGGCATCGCCATGGGTCGCCTGACCGGCGCCAACCTGCAGCGCCCCATGGGCATCGTGCTCGACGGCGAGCTCTACACGGCTCCCACGCTGCAGTCCCAGATCAACGGCTCCGGCCGCATCACCGGCAACTTCTCGAACGAGGACATCACCTACCTGATCCGCGTGCTCGAGGGCGGCGAACTCGAGGCCAAGCTCAAGCCTGAGCCGGTCTCGGTGAGCATCCTTGGCCCGGCGCTCGGCAAGGACAACCTGGCCCGCGGGTTCGAAGCCGTGCTGCTCTCGACGGCGGCCACGGCCGTGATCATGGTGGCGTGGTATCTCGGTGGCGGGGTGATCGCGGTGATCGCCCTCGCGCTCAACACGCTGTTCCTCTTCGGCATCATGGCCGGCATCGACGGCGCCTTCACGCTGCCGGGCCTCGCCGGCGTGGCGCTCTCGATCGCGATGGCGGTCGATGCCAACGTGCTCATCTTCGAGCGCCTGCGCGAGGAGATGGCCGAGCACAAGGAGCGGCTGCGCGACGCGGTCGACATCGCCTACAAGCGCGCCTTCAGCGCGATCGTCGACGGCAACATCACCAACCTCATCGTCTGTGTGGTGCTCTACAAGGTCGCGGCGACGGAAGTGAAGGGCTTTGCGCTCACGATGGCCATCGGCGTCATCACCACGCTGTTCACAGCGATCGTGGTGACCCGCGTGCTGCTCGACGTCTGGACCAACGTCCTGAACCGCAAGAGCCTGCCGTTCATCACCACGATCTTCCCCGGCATTGCCTCGGCGTTGCGTCCGAACATCGACTGGATCGGCAAGCGCGGTGTGCTCTGGCTGGGCTGCATCGTGCTCGCAGCGGTCAGCATCACGGCCACCTTCACCAGCGGCCGCGAGATGCTCGACACCGAGTTCCGCGGCGGCATGACGATGACGCTCGTCACGCGTCCGGCCGGCCAGGGCGAGGCGGCTGGGCCCGACGGTCGCCTGGCGATGG
>JAGWXC010000025.1 GCA_018970045.1 Planctomycetota bacterium
CTCGAGATCGAGGGCGGTTCGGGGGCGCCGGAGTTCACCGTGCCCGCAACCGGTGGTTGGCAGTCGTATCGCACGATCGAGGTCGGCCGCGTGGAGCTGCCCCTGGGTTCGCATCGCGCCGTCCTTCGCGCGCTGTCGAAGCCCGGCGAAGCAGTCGCAAACATCAAGGCGATCAGGCTGCTGCGGATGCAGTGAACTGCCACGACGGGCGCTGCGCCCGGGGGGACACTGGCGCTGAAGGAAAGCCACTTCGGGTGCCGTCTCCCTTGGCTAGACTGCGGTCGAATTCGACGGACCTCCACCAGAAAGACCTGCCCCCATGGCTTCCACCTCGATCAAGGACACCCTTGAAAAGTTCGACCTCCGTGATGCCGACCTTCGTCGCATCCGTGCTGCCGCGCCGATGCTTGTCGCCCAGCTCGATGACTTCATCGCGGACTTCTACGACTGGATGTCCAAGCACCGGGAATACCAGGTCTTCTTCGCCTCGAACCCGTCGCGCCTTGAGCGGGTCAAGAAGCTCCAGCACGCCAACTGGGTGACCTTCCTGCAGGCCGAGATCGACGAGTCGTGGATCGACGCCCGTCGCCATGTCGGCGCGGTCCACGCCCACATCGACCTGCCCAACGAGATCTATTTCGCAGGGATGTCGGTCTCCAACAACCTGATGGCCGATCGCGTCCGAGCGCTTGGCGCCAAGGTCAGCGAGCCCGAGGAGACCATCAAGTCGATCTCCAAGCTGATGTTCCTGGATTCGTACGTCGTCATCGAGGAGATCGCCCGCATCAACCGCGAGAAGATCTCCGCCAGTTCGAAGGCGCTCTTGGAGATGTCGACCCCGGTGACCCCGATCTGGGAGGGGATCCTGCTCCTGCCGCTCCTGGGGATCCTGGACTCGCACCGTACGCAGGACGTGATGAGCAAGACGCTCGGCAAGATCGCCGAGACCCGCGCCAAGGCGCTGGTGCTCGACATCAGCGGCGTCAGTGCCATGGACACCGCGGTCGCCAACCAGCTCCTCAAGATCACCAAGGCCACGCAGCTGATGGGCTGCGAGACGATCCTGTCCGGCCTCTCGCCGGCGATCGCGCGGACCCTGGTCGAGCTGGGCGTGAACATCGGCGAGGTCCGGACCACCGCAACCCTGCGCGATTCGTTCGAGCTTGCGCTGAAGACCATCGGCGGCGATCGGCGCCCCGCGCACATCGGCTGAGGCATCCTGCATGTCCGAAGTTGGCGCAAGCCATGTGACCGGCACCAGGGTCGGCAACGCCTTGGTCGTGACCTTGGGTCGCGACCTCGGTGGTGCCACGATGGAGCACTTCACCCGCGTCGCGCTTGAGGGCGTGCAGCAGGGGGGTGCCACGGTGCTGGTCGTCGACGCTTCGGGCGTGCCATTCATGGATGCCCATGAGTTCCATGCGCTGCGGCAGGTCCTCAGGATGGCTGGCGTGCTCGGCGCGCGCACCATGCTCGTCGGCTTGCAGCCTGGGATCATCATGCATCTGATGGAGTGCGATGCGGATGTCGATGGGCTCAACGCGATGCTCGGGCTCGATGATGCCCTGCGATCCCTCGGTGCCGAGCCGGAGACATCCGGTGGCTGACGGGCCGTCGACCACCATGTCCTTTCCGGTGCGCGACCATGCCGACCTCACGGTCGGGATCCAGCGCATGCGGTCGTCGGGCGTGCTTGCCGATGCCGACGAGGTCGAGCGCGCGATGGTCGTCACGATCGTCTCTGAGCTCGCCACGAACATCGTCAAGTACGCGGGGCGTGGCATGATCCGCGTGGCCCGTGCCGTGCAGCCGGACGGCATCGATGTCGACATCTGGGCCGAGGACAGCGGGCCCGGCATCGCCGACACCGAGCGCGCCCTCAAGGATCACTTCACGACGGGGACCAGCCTTGGGCTTGGCCTACCGGGGGTGCGCCGGATGGCGGACCGCTTCTCGATCGAGTCCACGCCCGGTGCGGGCACGCGCGTCCATGCGCGACGGCGGATCGCCGGGCGCCGCGGCGAGCCGGCTGCGCGCGCTCCCAGGCGCACGAGCCGATACCAGGGGCCGGCGGAACTCTCGACGCCGCTGTGGGACATCGGCTTGCGTTCGCGACCGGTGCCGGGCCAGCATGACGGCGGTGATCTCGCCCTCGCCGTGGCGGTGGACGATGGCGTGCTGCTGGCGATGATCGATGCAAGCGGCCACGGTGCATTCGCCAAGGCGGCTGCCGAGCAGGTCCGGGCCCGGCTCGAGCACGCCGATGGCAGCGACCTGCCCAGGCTCATGCAATCCTGTCACGAGTCGCTGCGGGAATCGCGCGGTGCGGCGATCGGGCTGCTCTTCGTGAGCGGCACCGACCGGACGATTCGATACATCGGCGTCGGCAACACGGGTGCGGCTCGCGTGGCCGGCACGCCGTGGCGTCCCATCTCCAAGGATGGCGTGCTGGGTCAGCGCCTGCCGACTCCCTTCGAGCAGTCGGCCAACCTCTCGCGGGGCGATCTCATCGTGATGTGGACCGACGGCGTCGCGGGGCTGCCCGGTGCGCTGACGGTCCGCGATGCGTTCCGGCCCGCGCAGGAACTCGCCGACGAGATCGTCGCCGTCCGGGGACGGAGCCATGACGACGCCGGCTGCATCGTGCTGAGGTGGGAGCCATGATGCACCTTGCCGACTTCAACCTCCGTCGGGTCGCTGACGTGGATGGCGCTCGCGCGAAGATCCACGAGTGCATGCTGCTGCTGACCGGCGATCGCCAGCGTGCCTCGCAGGCCGCAAGCGCCTTCAGCGAGGTGGCCCGCGCGATCGTGGAGCACTGCTCCGCGCGCGTCGAGGTCTCGATCGGCCGCATCGGCGAGTCGCGTGCGCTCCAGTGCATCCTGGTCACCGAGTCGCAGCCGCCGGCGCGGCTTGGTGCCGATCGCCACGACGAGATGCACTGGCGGGTTGTGCGCCGATTCGACACTGGATCGTCCTGGGTGCCCCACGGCACCATGGATCGCCTGCGCACGGTGCTCGAGACCAAGTCGCACCAGGAACTGGTCGAGGAAAACTACCGGCTGCTGCACGACAAGACGACGGCGCTGAACCGTCTGTCCCTTGCCTTGAGCACGGTGCAGGATGTCGACACGCTCATGGTCATGCTGCTCCAGGAGGCAGCGCAGGCGTTCCACTGCGAGGCTGGGAGCATCCTGCTCGCCGAGGAGGGCGAGCTTGTGTTCCGCCACGCACTCAGTTCGGACACGTCCTCCCGCGACCGTCTGCTCGTCCGTGCCGGCGATCCCGTCAGCCTGCCGATCGACCGAACAAGCATGGCCGGCGCCGCCGCGCTCGACGGCATGGTGGCCGTGGCCGATGCCTACAACATCCCCGAAGGCGCCACCTTCCGCTTCAATCCGTCCGTGGACCGGATGATGGGCTTCCGCACGCGTGCGGTCGTCTCGGTGTCGCTCCGCAGCAACCACAACGAGCTGCTGGGCGTGCTCCAGCTGATCAATCCACGCGACCCCGAATCGCTCAGACCCCTTGAGTTCTCGTCCGAGGACCAGGCGCTGGCCATGAACTTCGCCAGCCTGGCGGCACTCGCGCTCGAGCGATCCAACCTCACGCGCACGCTCGTGCTCCGCATCATGGGCATCGCCGAGCTCCATGACCCCAAGGAGACCGGCGCCCACATCCGCCGCGTCTCGCAGGTGGCCACCCGGCTGTTCGTGGCGTGGGCCAGCCGCAGGGGGTGGAGCGAGGAGCGGATCCTGAAGGAACTCGATTCGCTGCGTCCGGCGGCGATGCTGCACGACGTGGGCAAGGTGGGCATTTCCGACATCATCCTGAAGAAGCCCGGCGCGCTCACCGACGAGGAGCGCAAGGTGATGCAATCGCACACCACCATCGGCGCCAAGAGCGCGCTCAAGGGCCAGCGCACCGCGCTGGATGCGGCGATCCGCGACGTCACGCTCTATCACCATGCCCGCTGGGACGGCAAGGGCTATCCCACCCGTGACGAGATCATCGCTACGCTCGCTGCACTCGGCGAGGATGGCGAGCAGGTCCCCGAGCCCAGGGGCGAAGGCATCCCCTTGGCAGGTCGGCTCGTGGCGATCGCCGACGTGTTCGACGCCCTGATGTCGCGCCGCGCGTACAAGGAAGCGTGGACGCCGGCCGATGTGCGCGCGGAGTTCGAGCGTCTGTCCGGCTCGCACTTCGACCCGGAGCTCGTCGAGCTGTTCCTGGCTGACTTCGACTCCTACTGCAGCATCCACGCCGCGATCAGCGGCTGATTCGGCACCCATGAATCCCTGGCAGCCCACGCTTCATGGCCCGACCGTCGTGCTGCGCCCGATCGTGCCGGCCGACCTCGATGCCCTGCACGCGGCGGCCAGTGATCCCCTCATCTGGGAGCAGCACTCGGAGCGCCATCGCCACGAGCGCGCGGTCTTCGAGCGGTTCTTCAAGGGCGCGCTCGAGTGCGGCGGTGGACTCGTGATCGCCGAGCGCGGGCAGGGGCGGATCATCGGCTCGAGCCGCTACTACGAGTGGGATCCCGCAGGATCGTCGGTCGTGATCGGCTACACGTTCCTTGAGCGCGCCCACTGGGGCGGTCGCACCAACGCCGAGGTCAAGTCGCTCATGCTTGCGCACGCGTTCCAGCACGTGGCGACCGCGTGGTTTCACGTCAGCCCCGGCAACCTGCGCTCACAGCGTGCGCTCGAGCGCATCGGTGCGCGACTCGACCGCCGCGAGCAGGTACCTGTTGGCGGCGTACCGAGCGACCGGCTGATCTACCGGATCGATCGGGCGGGGTAGGCCTCAGGTCCCGAAGGCCGTCAGCAACTGGCCGAGATCGGCGCCGTCGACCCTGGCATCATCGTTCAGGTCAGCTGCGCACCCGGCGCACGGCCCCCATGCACTGAGCATGGCGCCAAGGTCGGCGCCGTCCACGATGCCGTCGCAATTGAGGTCCGCTGCAGAGCAGGGCGGTGGTGTCCAGAACCGTTGCACATCGACTGTGCCGGCCGCGATCAGGCTGCCATCAGCCGACAGGGCGGGGCCGCCTTGGTTGAGGCCAGTGATCGATGCACTCCAGAACACCTCGAGCGTGGGCGTGAACGCGCGAAGATCGGCAGGTCCGCCGCCGGCGCCGTTGGAATTGTTGTGGTAGAGGCGCCCGAGGGCGTCAACGGCCACCATCGACGAGGTGAACCCCGTTGGGCTGAGCACGGTTCCAGCCGACTCTGCGCGGACGGCGCCAGTGAGCTGATCACGGATCTGCAGTCGCCCCTCGGGCGAGAGCATGGTCACGCCTCCATCCGGGGTGACCGCGTGCCGGGCACCAGGTTCGGTATAGGCCTGGGCCGACCACAGCAACTGGAAGCCGCTGCCGGTGTCCCTGAACGCGTAGAGCTTGTCGAAGCTCGGGCCCTCATTGCTCGTGCGAAGGTAGAAGACGAGGCCGCCGGGGGCGCAGAACGGCGAGTTCTGGTTGAGAAAGCCCGGCATGGTCTGGCTGCTGTAGAGACGTTGGCCGGTCGTGGCGCTGAAGCGGGAGATGCGTTGCCCGCCGCCGGCCACCTCGTCGACGTAGATGGCATCGCCGTCCCGCGCGGGGCCGCAGTTCCCGCTCACGCTGCAGCTTCTTGACGTCAACCACACCGTCGCGCCGGTCTGGGCATCGATGCGGCGCATCTCGAGATGGCTCGCGAAGATCGGATCGCCGTCATCCATGAAGACGATGCCGTCATAGGCGCCCGTGCGGACCATGTCGGCCGAGACCCAGAGCACTGCACCCGTCTGCGCGTCAAGGCAGTGCACGCGTCCGGCCGAGGCGGAGCCGTTGCCGCCGCGGCCCACGAACACCCGACCATCCTTCGCGCCGTAGACGACGGTGGTCCATTGACCGCTCTCGAAAGGGCAGTCGAAGGTCCACAGCGTGGCGCCTGTCGTGAGATCGAGACAGTGCACCCGGGCTTCGCCCGGCGGTGCGTTGTAGGGAGCCTGTGCGTAGGTCTGGCGAACCATGAAGGCACGATGGCCCTCGATGCTCGGGGCCCAGGAGATCAGGCAGCCCATGTTGCTGCGGGCCCAGGTCACCTCGGCAGAAGATGGCCCGATGGCACCTGAGTTCCCGTTTGCCATCGGTCCACCCCCAAGGTTGGGCCAGTCGGCCAGGGCGATCGGGCAAAGGAGGGCAACGGTGATGGCGCTGACGATGGTTCGCAGGATTGGCATGGGGCGTCAGGGGATCGAGTCGGCCTTGGTCGATGCGGCGTAAAAATAGCCCGGGCAGGCGGTGAGTCAAAGCGCCCTTTGTCCTTGGATCAGGCATCACGCCGTGCTTCACGCCGCATCGACGGGTCTACGCTTCGCTTCCACACGTGCAGCAGAAGGGGGCCGGATCGACCGAGCGGGGTAGGGGCGCCTTGCGGCTCTACGCCGGCGAGAGGCCAACAGGAACCATGCAGATTCGTCATCAGGTGACGAATTCGCATGGTATGCTTCGCTGCCATGCTCGACCGTCCAGCGCACCGCTCCGCCATCCTCCGGCTGCTGAGGAACTTCCAGGCCGTGGCCATCCTCGGCGCGCGGCAGGTGGGCAAGACCACGCTGGCTCAGGCGGTGGCTGCATCACAGGGCAAGCCGTCACGGATCTTTGATCTCGAGACGGACCGTGACCTTCGGCTGCTGCAGGATCCGGAGCCGGTCCTCGCGCCTCTTCGGGGCCTCGTCGTGATCGACGAAGTGCAGCGCCTGCCGGCCTTGTTCCGCCCGCTCAGGCCATTGCTGGATCGCCGGCCGTTGCCTGCCAGGTTCCTGCTGCTGGGGAGCGCCTCGCCCGATGTGGCGGCGTGGGGAAGCGAGAGCCTGGCAGGGCGGATCGCGTATCACGAACTCGGTGGCTTCGGACTCGATGAGGTGGGTGCCGATCGCTGGCAGAGCCTTTGGCTGCGCGGCGGCTTCCCGCGGTCCTTCACGGCACGATCGGAAGCGGCCAGCATGGAGTGGCGGCGGTCGTTCGTGCAGACCTATCTTGAGCGGGATGTGCTCGACGCCGGCCTGCGGATGCCTCCGGCAGAACTCCGACGGTTCTGGCAGATGCTGGCACACTGGCATGGACAGCGCTGGAATGCATCGGAATTCGCTCGCGCCTTCGGCTCATCGGAGGCCACGGTGCGTCGATGGCTGGAGACGCTCGAAGGGTTCTTCGCGATCCGGCTGCTCCGTCCGTGGCATGCATCCATCGCCAAGCGCCAGGTCAAGGCACCAAAGGTGTACATCCGTGACTCGGGATTGCTCCATGCCCTTCTGGGCATCTCGACCGCTGCCGAACTCCGGGAGCGGCCACAGATCGGTGCATCCTTCGAGGGATTCGTCGTCGAGCAGGCCATCCACATCGCCGGAGCGCGTGCCGGTGAAGCCCATCATTGGGCGACCCCGCAGGGGGCCGAATTGGACCTGATGCTGGCCAGGGGTGACCGCCGAGTCGGCATCGAAGTCAAGTGCACCGATGCGCCGGTCGTCACGCGCTCGATGGAGATCGCCATGCAGGACCTGCGCTTGGAGAAGCTCTGGGTCGTTCACCGGGGTGATCTTCGCTTCAAGCTTCGACCCGGCATCGAGGCGCTCCCGGTGTCGCAGCTCCACGCGCTCTCGGGCGCGCTGCAGCGGTCACGAACATCATGACGTGCGGGCGCGCACCTCGACCGCCGCGAGCAGGTCCCCGTCGGCGGCGTGCCGAGCGACCGGCTGATCGACCGGATCGATCGAGCGTGACGATGCCTTACTGCCCCTGCGGGCGAGTCACGGCTTCCATCACGCGCTCAAGGTTGAAGCTGCCCGGCTTCTGGCGCGGCGGGAACTCGCGGAAGCTCTGCAGCCAGCGGCCGACGTACGCGCCTGCGGGTGCGATCATGAACATGCGGTCGAGGTACCAGCGCTGGTAGCCCATCGCGTTCTCCTCCCGGGCGCGCTCGAATGGATCCATGCGCAGGTTCGTCAGCAGCGGCGCGCGCAACTCGACGAACGGTTGCTGCCACACCTCCAGACCTTCGGCCTCCTGCAGCAGGAAGGTCGCCTTCCAGTTGCCGTAGCGCAGCGCGGCCACGCTGCCATCGTCGGTCCAGTAGATGAACTCCTGCCGGGGCCATGGCTGCTCGCCCTTGAGCGCGGGGATCAGGTTGTAGCCATCAAGATGCACCTTGTACGAGCTCTGCCCAACGGCGTGTCCCTTGCGCAGGTCATCGACGGCCGTCGCATGTCCTGCCGCAGCCAGCAGGGTCGGCAGCATGTCTTCGTGAGCGCCGACGTCATTGATGACGGCGCCGGGCTTGATGGTGCCCGGCCACCGGATCATGCAGGGCACGCGGTATCCGCCCTCCCACTGCGTGTTCTTCTCGCCCCGGAACATCGTCGTGCCGCCATCGGGCCACGTGAACGTCTCGGCGCCGTTGTCTGTCGAGTACATGATGATGGTGTTCTCGAGCTGGCCAAGTGCCTCGAGCTTCGCCAGCAGCACGCCGATCTGGCGATCGTGCTCGACCATGCCGTCGGCATAGATCCCCAAGCCCGTCTTCCCGTCGGCACCCGGCGCGAGGTGCGTGAAGATGTGCATCTTGGTCGAGTTCCACCAGAGGAAGAAGGGCTGGTCGTCTTTCGACGCCCGCTCCATGAAGTCCATCGCCTTGGCGTTGACTTCCTCGTCGATCGTCTCCATGCGCTTGCGCGTGAGCGGTCCGGTATCGGTGATGCGACCATCGCCGAAACTGTGGATGACGCCACGCGGACCGAACTTGGCCTTGAAAGCGGGATCCTTGGGATAGTCGGGGTTCTCGGGTTCTTCCTCGGCATTGAGGTGATAGAGGTTGCCGAAGAACTCATCGAAGCCGTGCGCGGTCGGCAGCATGTCATCTCGATCGCCAAGATGGTTCTTTCCGAACTGCCCCGTTGCATAGCCCTGCGCCTTGAGCAGCGTGGCGAGCGTCGGATCCTCCTTGCGCATGCCCTCGGGTGCGCCGGGCAAGCCGACCTTGGTCAGTCCCGTTCGGATCGGTGATTGCCCCGTGATGAACGCGGCGCGCCCGGCCGTGCAGCTCTGCTGGCCATACCAGTCCGTGAAGACCGCGCCTTCCCGCCCGATGCGATCGATGTTGGGCGTTCGATAGCCCATCATGCCGAGGTTGTAGGCGCTGATGTTGAACTGCCCGATGTCGTCACCCCAGATCACCAGGATGTTCGGCTTGCGGGCGGGCTTCTGCTGCGAATCGGCCCCGGCACAGGCCGGGGTGATCGCAGGGAAGAGCACGGCGATGGCGACGGCGACGATGGCGCACGCCAGGCGGCTCATGGTGATCGGCCGGGAGCAGTGGATCGAGGGCTTGGGTTGGGTCATGCTTTTCCTTGAAGAGTGCGCACTTGTCGGCGCGAAGCCTACCCACGACCAACGGCTGGGGCGCCGACCCGCGTCGCCAAAGTGTCCAGAGATCTCACGCCGCCCGCGCGCGTCGTCGCTTCGCTTCGATGCGCGCTCGCGGCGGCAGCTTGATGTCAGAAGCCAGGCCGACGGCCGCCAGCAAGCGGATGAACCAGTAGGTCACGTCGAGTTCACGACGGGACAGGCCATGACGCGCCGAGGCGGGGAACGCGTGGTGCGTGTTGTGCCAGCCCTCGCCCATCGCGAGCACGCCCATGACGGCGTTGTTGCGGCTCTCGTCGTGGCTCTCGAACGGTCTGCTGCCCCACAGATGGCAGACCGAGTTCACGCTCCACGTCACGTGGTGCACGAAGAACACGCGCAGCAGCCCGCCCCAGATCCACGCCATGAGCGCGCCCATCCACGTCCCCGTGACGGCGAAGCCAATTGCGGCAGGGATGAGTTGACCGAGGATCGCCCACAGTCCGAACCACCGACTGACCCGCGGGATGAAGCGGTCCGCCAGCAGGTCCGGCACGTACTTGTCCATGATCTCGCGCGGCGGCGTCTTGGCGAAGAACCACCCGAAGTGCGAATGCACCATGCCGCGCAGGGAACCCCAGAGGCCAGCACCGAACGCGTGGGGCGAGTGCGGGTCGTCGGGGCGATCGGTGTGCTGATGGTGCCGCCGGTGCGTGGCGACCCAGTTCAGGATCGAGCCCTGCACCGCCATGGAGCCGATGACGCCGAGCACCACCGACACCGCAGGAGCGGCCTTGTAGGACTTGTGCGTGAACAGCCTGTGGTAACCCGCCGTGATGGCGAGCGTGGTGAGCAGGTATCCACCGAAGAAGAGTGCCAGATTGAGCCAACTGAAGGGCGTCTGCCACGCCAGGACGATGGCTGCGATCAGGCCCAGGAACGGCACCGTGATGGCGATCAGGCTTCCTGCCTGCGCGGCGAAGCTCGGTCGCTGCATCGCTTCATCGGGAAGCGGGGGCGCCTCGAGGGCAAGCGCGAGCACGACCGGGTCGGGAGTCCCCGAGCTCGCGTGGGTCGGACGGGGTTGTGCGTGCGTGGTCATGGGTTCCTTCGGGCTTCGGTGCATGCTGGACGACCGATCCCTGCGGGACATGACGTCGGTGCCGCCGTTGGCGTGGCGCGGCACCATGCTGATCCTAGGTGGCGTGGTGATGGGGCGTTGACCCTCGTTGTACGTTGGCAAAAGTGGATGGTTCGGGTACAGGATTGGCGCGCGTGGGGATTCGGCAGTTCAATGCGCGAATGCGCCGAATCGGTCTCCCGACCCTGCTGACCACGCTCCTCTGCGCCTGTTCGGCTCCGCATCGCGTCGAGGTCGTCGAGCTCAGCGTCGACCAGGCCCAGTCAGCGATGGCGGCAGGCACCTGCTCCTCGCGCAGCCTGACGCTGGCCTACCTCGATCGCATCGCCAGCATCGATGACGCGGGCCCGATGCTCAATGCGGTGATCGAGCTGAATCCGCAGGCGCTCGATGAGGCCGCGGCGCTCGACCGAGAGCGCGCGGCGGGCCAGGTGCGTGGACCGCTGCACGGGATCCCGGTGCTGCTCAAGGACAACATCGATGTCGTGGGTCTGGTGAATTCCGCGGGATCGCTTGCGCTCGCCGATCATCGGCCAGCCGTGGATGCGTTCCTCGTGGCTCGGTTGCGCGCCGCCGGCGTCGTGATCCTGGGCAAGACCAACCTCAGCGAGTGGGCCAACTTCCGCTCGACGCGTTCCACGTCAGGCTGGAGCTCGCGCGGTGGGCAGACTAGGAATCCGTACGCGGTCGATCGCAGCCCGTGCGGCTCGAGCGCCGGAACGGGTACCGCCATCGCGGCGAGCCTGGCCACCGCTGGCATCGGCACGGAGACCGACGGAAGCATCATCTGCCCGGCGGCGATGAACGGCCTGGTGGGCCTGAAGCCCACGGTTGGCCTGGTGAGCCGCACCGGCATCATCCCGATCTCGATCTCGCAGGACACTGCGGGCCCGATGGGCCGCACCGTGACCGATGTGGCCCGCATGCTCGACGTGATCGCAGCGGCCGACCCGAACGACCCCGCTGGCCCCGGATCGGAGGGTCATCGGCCCGCGAACTACGCAGCCTCCCTGCAGACCACCGCCTTGCGCGGCAAGCGGATCGGCGTGCTGCGCCAGGCCATGGGCTACCACCCGGGGGTAGATGCACGCATGACCGAGGCCATCGCCGCCGTGCGCGCACAGGGTGCGGAAGTGATGGACATCACGGTGCCGACCTACAACGCATGGAATGAGCATGAGATCACGGTCCTGCTCTACGAGTTCAAGGATGGGTTGAACCGATACCTGCAGCAGGCGGGCACTCGGGTGAACTCGCTCGACGCTTTGATCGCGTGGAACCGCGAGCATGCCGATCAGGTCATGCCGCACTTCGGCCAAGAGCTGCTTGAGCTCGCGCAGTCCACCGGTCCGCTGACCGACGCTGCGTATGTCCAAGCGCGTGATGAGGCGAAGCGGCTTGCCGGGCAGGACGGTCTGCTCGCCGCGCTCGACGCCAATCGCCTTGATGCGGTGATCGCGCCGAGCACCTCGCCAGCATGGATGATCGATCCCGTGCTCGGCGATCACTTCGTGGGCGCTGGCTACGCGATGGCAGCGGTGGCGGGCACGCCGAGCCTGACCGTGCCGATGGGCGATGTGGAAGGCCTACCTGTCGGCCTCACCTGGATGGGCCGCGCCTACGCCGAGGCCGAACTCCTGGGCTTGGCGTATGCGTTCGAGCAGGCCACCGCCAAGCGGTACGCGCCGCAGTGCCGGGAGCGCTGAGCTCACTGCTCGACCGACCCCGCGCGATCAATGCACCCGTTCGAAGCGCGTTCCCGTGAAACGGAACACGCCGGTCCCACCGAACCAGAGCGCCCCATCCCGGTTGCGGGCAATCGTCATCACATCGGGCGTGGTCAGGCCATCCTTCGCGGTGAATTGCCTGAGTTCGCGGCCGTCGTAGCGCCACACGCCACCGCCGATCGTGCCGATCCAGATGTTCCCGTCGCGATCCTCTCCGAACGAGAAGGCGCGTTGCAGCGACGCATCGTGATTCGCCGCGCTGGAGGCGGTCAGTGGTGAGCCCATGCGCAGCAGGGCATCGCCCTCGCCCACGAGCGGCGCCACGCCGAAGGTCCGGTCGCCGTCGATGACCACCACGCCCACGCCGTTGTTGCCGATCCAGACCCGGCCGCGGCTGTCCTCGAAGACACCCCGCACGTGGGGCACGCCTTCGCCTGGACGCAGTCCCATGCGCGTGCCGTCGATGATCGTGAACGATGAACCATCGAAGCCAAACACGGCGTCGTAGGTTGCGATCCAGATCCGTCCGCCCTTGCCCTTGGCGAAGGCCGTCACCGAGTAGCCGGCGCTGGTCCGCAGCGCTGGGGGAAGCGGCAGCGGCAGGTAGGTGAGCGCTCCGCCATGAAGGCGATAGACACCGGCCTCACGCTCCTTGGTGCTGAATCCGTGCGACTCGCTCGACTTGAACCACAGATCGTCGGGTTCCAGAGCCCAAGTAGCGAGCAGTGCGTGCCCGCCCGTGGCGTGCGTCGTCATCCGCGCGCCATCGAAACTGCTGATCCCGAACCCGCAGTCGAACCAGATCGTTCCATCCGAAGCCTCCTGGATCGAGCGGACCTGATTGTTGCTGAGTCCGTCGGCTTCGGTGAAGTGCGTGATGCCCGACGCATCGATCCGGCAGACGCCTTCCGCGTGGCTGCCGATCCAGCGGTTGCCGTGGCGATCTTCGAAGATCGCGCGCACGCCGCCGTGGTGGAAGCCCGGCCGCATGGGCGCGTACGTGAAGGGCAGCAGTCCCAGCGGCGTGACGTCGCGTTCCGCCGACTGCTGCATCGAGCAACCGGCAACGATCATGGCCGCGACGAGCAGCGGTGCACGACCGCGGGCAAGGTGGCATGGCGTGGACATGAATGCCACCATCACGCCTGCGGCGGCTGCCAGAGCTCGACGCGGTTGCCTTCGGGATCCATGACCCATCCGAAGATGCCTTGCGGCGTCTCCTCGATGCGTTCGTCGACCGAGCAGCCCTGGGTCCGCAGTTGGTCGACCATGGCGCGGACGTCCGCCACGCGGAAGTTGATCATGAAGGGGGCTTCGCTCGGCGCGAAGTAGGTGGTGTCGGCAGGGAACGGGCTCCACACCGCCGAGTGGGGCGCGGAGGCGTGGAACACGGCGCCGCCCCATGGCTCGATGTCGATCCCCAGGTGATCGCGGTACCAGGCACCGAGCGATGCAGGATCGCGTGCCTTGAAGAAGACGCCGCCGATGCCGAGGACGCGTTGCATGCAGCCACTGTACCGGGCGGTTCGACGCGATCACCGCATGACTGCCTGGGCGACGAAGCACCAAGCCCCACATACCTTCGCGAGTAGGCTTCCCGCCATGCACCCCATCGAGGCAGCCATCGCGTCGTATGAGTCTGGTCCCGCGAAGCTGCGCGCAGCGTGCGCCGGCCTCGATCCGTCGAGCCTGAATCGCCGGATCGGTCCGGGCGAGTGGAGCATCATGGAGAACGCGGTCCACCTTCTGGACAGCGATCTCGCCTCAACGCACCGCATGCGCCGCATCGTGGCCGAGGAGTGCCCGCTCCTGGTCGCTTACGACGAGAACGCGTTCATCGCCAAACTGCCCAGCAGCGAGGCGGATCTCGCCGACGTGCTCGATCTGTTCGAGGCCAACCGGCGGTTCACCGCCCGCTGGTTGCGCTTGCTGCCCGCCGAGGCGTACGCGCGAGTGGGGGTGCACACGCAGCGCGGCAAGGTCACGCTGCTCGAGATCGTCCAGATCTACGCGAACCACGTCGATCACCATCTGGTCTTCGTCGCGCAGAAGCGGCGAAACCTCGGTGATCCGGCCTGAAGTACCGAGGTGCAATCGGTTCCGAAGCCCGGCGGCTGACGGCCGAGCGTGGTAGGGTTCGGCATGCCCGCCGACCCGAGCCGTGTGCCTTGTCCCGCCGGCTCATCGATCGCACGACCCTCGACCACACGGCCCTCGCGCATCCTCTTGCGCTATTGCGTGCCGATCCTCGCCATTCACCTGCTCGCGCTGCTTGCCTTCGTGCCAGCGCTCTGGTCGTGGACTGGCGTGGTGCTCTGCGTCGTGGGCATCCATGTCTTCGGCCAGACGATCACCATGGGCTACCACCGGTTGCTCGCGCACCGCAGCTTCGCCACGCCTCGTTGGTTCGAGCACCTGCTCGTCGTGGGTGCGATGTGCTGCCTCGAGGATTCGCCGGCCCGCTGGATCGCCACGCACCGCATGCATCATGCGCATGCTGATGAGGAGGACGATCCGCACTCGCCGCTCGTCACGCTGCTGTGGGGGCACCTGGGCTGGCTCTTCATCCGCAACCAGGCCATCCACCAGTCGGGCAACTATCACCGCTATGCGCGCGACATCCTGGGCGATCCCTTCTACATGTGGATCGAGAAGCACCCGCTGAGCCCGTTCTGGATCTACCTCGCGCAGTGCGCGATCTACGCCGCGGCAGGATTCGCCGCTGCGCTCTTCTGGACCGATGCTGCCGGCGCCGCACTCTTCGCCGCCAGCGTGGTCGCGTGGGGCGTCTTCCTGCGCACCGTGCTCGTGTGGCACATCACCTGGAGCGTGAACAGCCTGACGCATCTCTTCGGGTACCGCAATCACGAGACCGGCGAGCACAGCCAGAACAACTGGATCGTTGCGCTCGTCGCGGCGGGCGAGGGGTGGCACAACAATCACCACGCCGATCCTGCGTGCTGCTCGGTCCAGCACCGATGGTGGGAGTTCGACCTGACCTACTGGGAGATCCGCGCGCTTTCGCTCGTTGGCTTGACGAGCGCCATCATGCCGCGGCGGAGCGTTCGCGCAGCCGAGGCGTTGGCGCTGCGGAGCGATCGATCACCCCATCCCTGAGCGCGGAACGCCGTGCTGCGGCGGCAATCCGGCGTTCCCCAAGGACACGGGGTTCGCGCTCAAGGGCTGGACGAAGGCCCGTGACGACAACAATGCGGCTGAGAATGGCATCCAGATCCACGGGGATCTCGCCATCACGATGGGCAACGTCTACGTCACCGGCCCGGATGGCCAGGAGGTCATGGTCGACACGACCTTCGTCTTCAGGCGGTGCAAGGACGGCAACCTCGGCCTGGACGTGCACACGTCCGCCCTGCCGTTCTCGCCCGACTGAGTTGGGGCAGGGCGTGAGTCCATTGGCGTGGCGGGCGCCGCGATCTACCATCGGCTGCGCATGAACGTCCCTCGCAGCATCCGTCTGTCTTCCGTGGTTGCGCTCGCCTCGCTCATGGCCGTCGGGGGGTTGGCGTGGGCGCCGAATCCGGCGCCCTGGGCCTCCACAACCCTGGAGGCTGGTTCCGCGGCCTGGTCGTCGCGGATCAGCCAGCATGTGCAGTCGGCGCGCAAGAGTGCGCTCGATGACTGCGCGTCCAAGGGCATCAAACTGCCGGCCGATTTCCTGGCGTGGGTCGACGGTGACCCGCTCATCCGCGCATCCGTCTACGGCTGCCGCAAGGATCCTCTGCCGGTGCTGCTCGCCCTGCGATCGCTCGAGATCGACCTGGGCACGCAGATGGTGCGCAAGGAGTACCCGCAGCTGGCGCTGGCGTTCGCGATCCAGGATTCCTACATGCGGCGGGGCCCCAAGGCAGGTGGATGGAACGACTCGGATGGGGCCCAGGCGCCGGATGCGCTGCCGGATGTCGGCGCGCGTGCACCCTTGGTCCTGTCGATCCCCACGGACCCGCGCACGCCGGTGGATACCCATGCGAAGGACCGGCCGCTCGATCGCGACGATCACATCGTGAACTTCCTCGAGGACCACGCCCCGATCGAGGTCGAGGTCACGACCACCGAGCTGCCTCCCCTGGAGTACGACGACCGGGGCATCGCGAAGCCGCGCGGCAATCCGGTGCAGGTGAAGAAGAAGGTCATGCGTCCGCTGGTGGCAGCCGACGTGATCGCCTCGCAGCAGCTGCAGGGCGAGTTCAACGCCTCCATGCAGGCGCACGGGCAGGATGTCCGCCTCGACTGCGGCAACGGCGCGGTGCGGTGGGATTCGACGGAGGCGGTGCATGACGGCGAGCTGCGCAAGCGGATCGCCGCCGCGCATGACCTGTTCCATGCTGCGTACCGTGCGAAGGGCCGGATGCCTGCCGAGCGCGACGCGGCGCCGACGCCTGCCGAGAGCATGGCGTGGTTCGTTCGCAACGATCGATGGGACTTCCCCGCGGATGTGCGCGCGGCTCGCGGGTGGCCTCGGTTCCCGCTGCAGGCGCCCTGGCCCGTGCTGCTGATGCTGGCCGCCGACGACCAGCCGCTTCGCGAGCGCGAGGAGATCTGGACGAAGTTCGTCCAGACGGGCGAGGCCCGGACGTACGGCGAGTACATCGGCGACATCGCCCAGCAGTTCGACATGCAGAGCGCGCGTCGCTTGAGTCCCTTTGGGTTCAGCTACGGCAGCATCCAGATGATGTGGAAGGACGGCGGCGTCTGCGGCACGATGGGCAACATCGGCGCCCGCACGGAGCGGATCCTCGGCGTGCCGGCCTCGACCGCAGGGCAGCCTGGCCACTGCGCCATGGTGCAGATGGACTTCGATCCGAAGACGGGATCGTTCGACTGCAAGGGCGGCCAGTACGCCACGGGTGGCGACGAGGTGACGACCGTGCACGCCGGCTGGAACTACGACGACCAGGGTGGCCGTCGACCCATGATCTTCCACCAGACCGTGGCCTGGGGCGTGGACGAGGGCATGGACTCGTTCGTCGACACGCTGGTCATGCGGCGCGTGTGGGACCTGATGCCGGCTGACCAGCGTGCGAAGGACTGCGCGAAGTTCATGGCCGAGGGCTTGGCGCGCAATCCCTACGCGATGGCCGTCGTCGAGGCCGCGATCGGCAGCGCGCCCGATGCGGAAGCCGCGACGGATCTCGTCGACGCCTTCAACGGGGCAATGGACAGGGCGAAGCTGCCGGCGGGTCGCAAGCTCTATCGCGAGACCGTCCGCGATCTGGCCCACGCACGCGTGATGGCGCTGCCGGCACCGGCCGATTCGAAGGACGCGGCGGCGCTGCTGGCCGACCTGACGCGGCAGGGGTGCACGAATGCGCCGCTCTTGGCGCGCTGCTGGCGCGGGATCGCAGGCGAGGATGGCTTCG
>JAGWXC010000248.1 GCA_018970045.1 Planctomycetota bacterium
TCCCAGCAGCGGCCGACATGGGCGCCGCGATCGAATCGATGGCGTGATCGACGGCCGGGATCAGGCTTCCGGTGAGTTCAACGAGGCATGCCAGGCCAAAGGCCACCAAGGCGGGCGTGCTGCCCACCCACGCAAGTGACTCGCCGGGTGACAGCCAGCCAACGCGGACGGCGATGCCCGCCCCGAGCAGCGGGACGAAGACCCGAAATCCGGCGGCCGCGCTCAGGCCAACGCCCAAGACCACGGCCACGACGATGGACAGGATGCTGATGGTGTCCGGATGCACGTCTTGAATGTACGGTGCCACGATCCGGTCACGGATCGGTTTCACGCGCGTTCGGCACATTCCCGGGTTCCCCATGCCACTTCAGGTCACTGCCCTGCCGTCCGATCCATCGCTCCCTCGGGCGTTGGCCCGTCATCTGATGGCAGGCGCGCCCAGCGGCGCGTTCCTCGACCTCACGCAGACCATCGTCATCGTGCCGGCCTCGCGCGCCCAGTCCTCACTGGCCCGCCACCTGCAGGAGCTCGCGGGTCGCCCGGTGCTCCTGCCCACCATCCTCACGCCGGGTCGATCGCTCGCCCAGCTCATCGTGCCCGATCACACCGCCGCGAGTGATGCCGCGATCACGCTGGCATGCCTTCGTGCTCTGACGGCGCTAAGCGAGGGCGCGCCTCAGGTCGTGGCGCCGCTTCTGGGCAACGCGGTCGTCGACTCCAATCTGCTTGCCTTGGCAACTCGCATCAGCCAAATGGCACAGGAACTCTCCCGCGCGGGCCTCAACATCGCTGCCCTGCGCAACCGCGGCGCCGCTGGCGAACTGGGTGAGTTCTTCCCGTCGTCCATCTGGTCGGCGCTCGCCACCATCATGGAACAGGCCATGGCCGAACTCGCCCAGCATGGGCTTGACCTGCCGCACGCGATCGCCGCTCGCGCCATCGATGGCGGGCACTTGGCCACCACGGGTCTCACACGCGTGGTCGTGCTGCTTGCCGATCCTGATTCCATGGAGCGTCGGCTGCTCGCAGCCCTGGCAGAACGCGGCATCACGGTCGACATCGTCGTGCATGCTGGCGAGCTGCCCGATCTGGAAGACGGTTTCCCGAACCATGCCGCGTGGAGTGCGCTCCGGCCGCCCATCGCGCTGGAGCGAATCGTCCGGGTCGGTGGGCTCGATGACCAACCGGCGGTGGTGCTGCACGCGCTCGATGCACTCGAGCAGCCCGTGGCAGCCAGCGCAGTGGCCATCGCCGCGCTTGGCCCCACGGATCCAGCGATCGTGGCGCGCACGTTGGCGCCTGCCGGCATCCCGGTCGCGATGCCGCCCACGCGAACCGCTGATCAGGGCTCAGCCGCGCTGCTTCTGCGCGCCATCAGTGCGTGGCTGCTCGAACCGACCGCCTTCAACGTGGGCACGCTCGTCCGTCACCCTTGCGTGGAGCAGCACCTCCACCAGCTCGGGCTGCATGCAGCGCTCCGCCAACTCACGCTGTACATCGTCGCCACTGGTGTCCGGCGGCTCGATGAACCGCTCGTTGACCTGCCGAAGCCATCCAGCGATGGCGCGGTCGACCCCGTGCTGGCGGCCATGCGTGAACTCCTCGCCCCGGTCACGGCGGCTTCCACGGGTCGCGAGCGGTTGCTGGCGTTGCACGCGGTGCTGACCCGGCTGCAGCCGTCGCATGCTCCCTTGGGCGATGCCACCGCTTCGGTCGCCGTCGCGCGTGCAATGCTCACGCTTGCCGACCTCCCCACGTCACTCCTTGATGGCTGCACCGTCGGTCACCTCGTCGACCTGGTCGTGAGTGAAGCGCGCGGCGTCGATCTACCAAGTGCTGAACGCACTGGCATCGAGTGCATGGGTTGGCTCGAAGCGGGTGTGTGCGATGCGCCGCACGTGATCGTGCTCTCGGCCAACGATGGCTTGGTGCCCGAAGCTGCTTCGATCGATCCATGGCTGCCCGATTCGCTCCGTCAGTCGCTCGGCCTCCCCTGCGCCCGGGCTCGACGCGCACGCGATGCGTGGATCCTCGATGGCCTGCTCAAGCGCAAGGCATCCGTCTGGTTCGGCGTCCCCGCCACGAATGGCGACGGCGAGCCACTGCGGCCATCGCGGTTCTTGATCGGTTCCACCGACCAAGCCGCGCGCACGCTCGCCCTGACCGGCGACCATGGCCGCTCAACGCTGGCGAATTGGCCGCTCGAGCCACAGACCAACTCGGTGCTGTCCACGCACCCGGCCGTACCCGAGCTGCCGCCCATCACGCGCATGTCGGTCACCCAATTCGCGACCTACATCCGCTGCCCCTACGAGTACCTCCGTACCGGGGTGCTGAGGGCGGATCGCCGCGACGATCTGCAACTTGAGCTCGATGCCATGGCGTTCGGCAACCTCGTGCACGCTGCGCTTCAGGAATGGGGCAAGCTCGAACAGGGTCGAAGCACCCCCACCACGGACCCCAAGATCATTGCCAGCGAACTCGATGCGGCCCTCGATGAGGTCGTCACGCAACGGCTTCCTGCGTCCGTGCAGGGCACCGTGATCGTGCAGGTGCGCATGGCCCGTGAGCGGCTCGCTGCGTTCGCGCGCGTGCAGGCTGAATGGGCCCAGCAGGGTTGGGCGATCAAGCATGTCGAACTCGCCTTCGATGCCCCGCGTGCCGATCGGCCCGATCACCACGCGGCGACGGCGGCGCCCAACAGCTCCGTCGACGACCTCAGCCTGATGGATGACGACGGCGCACCACCGGCCGAATCGCGCCAACACCCGGCGCCGATGTTCCCCGACCAGCGTGGGCTGCACCTCACCGGCCGCATTGACCGTGTGGACCAGAACATCCGCACCGGGCAGTGGGCTGCGC